>CAYMWC010000160.1:0-13580 GCA_964393695.1 uncultured Pleurocapsa sp. | reverse complement strand
GCAGGGGGAGAAGTAGAACGTTCTTATTTTATATTTAATTCTACCCAGCTACTTAGTAAGTAGTAGGTAGTAGGTAATGGAATCAATTAACTATAAAAACTAAAAACTAATAGCTACGAACAGTACCATTAACAATTTCAAACATTAAATTATTAACGTCATATGAGTCAAGTTGAAACAATATCGGGTAGAGCGATCGCTGTAGTGGGGGATGATATTGATACAGATCGGATTATACCTGCCCGTTTTTTACGCTGTGTTACTTTTGATGGTTTAGGAGAACAGGCTTTTGCTGACGATCGCGCTCAAGCTAAGGGTCAACATCCTTTTGATTTGCCTCAATATCAAAATGCTAGTGTACTTGTGGTCAATAATAACTTTGGCTGTGGTTCATCCCGTGAACACGCACCTCAAGCTTTAGCTAAATGGGGTATTAAAGCGATCATCGGTCAGAGTTTTGCCGAGATCTTTTTGGGTAATTGTGTCGCGATCGGTATTCCCTGTGTCATCGCCTCCCCAGAAGTAGTCAAGGAACTACAGACACTGATAAACCAAAATCCTGAAGCGAATTTAAGCGTTAACCTTGAAACTATGGAGGTAACAACCGATACTTTATCAGTACCAGTGGAGATGAACGAAGGTTCTAGACAGATGTTTCTTGAAGGAACTTGGGATAATTGCGGACAACTTCTAGCTAACGCCGAAAGTATCAAAGCCACAGCGAGTAAACTGCCTTATTTGACAAATTTTTCAGCATGAATTATGTGAAGATCATTTGATTTAAGATTAGCATCTAAAAGAGAAAAAGAAAAAAGTTTTGAAAGCTAAAAACTGAAAAGTGAAAAAATTATTATTAACAGTATTTTTTATTTTCTTGGAATAATAACTAGTGACGAATGACGCTAATAATTCAAGACTTTAATCTATACTTTATTATATCAAAAAATCAACTCCAACTCAAGTAAACCTAACACAATAAGTAAATTTAATCACTCTCTTTAAGAATAAGCATTTTACATTCTCTTAATTTTACGTAAATATAAAAAAAGAAAGTTAAGAGCGATTTGAAATCCAACAAAATCATATTAATCAATTTTTAAATAACAAATGCTAGCTATGTTAATTTAACAACAAAAAAGCCATAAATATACTTGGTGGCTGGTCTGGCTAGATTCAATTTGCTTGAAATTTACTGTAAAAGATGGAAAAAAATCAACCAGGAGTTGCTTATGGTTACACTCACAGATATTAATCAAACGACCAAACCTACTGGAAGACTGACGCTACAAACTCTTGAAATTGCATCGGAAACTACTGCAATTCGTTGTCTGGATTGGGATCGCGATCGCTTTGATATTGAATTTGGTTTACAAAACGGAACTACATATAATTCTTTTATCATTCAAGGTGAAAAATTAGCACTTGTTGATACTTCTCACGCTAAGTTTCGTCAGCTTTATCTGGACTTATTGACAGGTTTAATCGATATATCCCAACTAGATTATTTAATTATTAGTCATACCGAACCCGATCATAGTGGTTTAGTAAAAGATGTTTTGGCATTAGCACCGCAAGTGACAGTCATTGGGGCAAAAGTAGCAATTCAGTTTTTGTCAAACATGGTGCATCAACCCTTTAAACATCAGATAGTTAAAAACGGCGATCGCTTGGATTTAGGAAATGGACATGAATTAGAATTTGTTTCTGCACCTAACTTACATTGGCCCGATACGATTTTTACTTACGATTACAAAACCCAAGTGCTTTATACTTGCGATGCTTTTGGTCTGCACTATTGCGATGAACCAACTTTTGATGAAGATTTAGAACTAATTGAGGCAGACTTTGAATATTACTATGACTGTTTAATGAAACCCAATGCCCGTTCGGTTTTAGCTGCAATCAAACGGATAGGTAAGCTAGAATTAGGAATGATCGCGACAGGACATGGCCCACTATTACAGTATCATCTTACTAAATTAGTTGGTCGCTATCAACAGTGGAGTCAAGCACAGACAAAAACTGAAACTTTGGTAGCACTGTTTTATTCAGAAGACTATGGGTACAGTGATTATCTAGCAAGAGCGATCGCCCATGGAATTCAGAGAACAGGAGTCGCAGTAGAATTAATCGATTGGAACGATACCGAACCGCAAGAAGTCCGTGAGTTAGTCTCCCAAGCAGCAGGTTTAGTCATCGGAATGCCACCTCAATCCGATCAAGAAGCCCATACTATTCTCAGTACTATCCTAGCAGCAGCCCACAGTAAACAAGCGATCGCCCTATTTGAAGCTGGCGGTGGTGAAGATGAACCAATTTACCCTTTGCGTAATAAGTTTCAGGAAAATGGACTGACTGAAGCTTTTCCTCCAATTCTAGTTAAAGGCTCACCGAATCAAATTATCAATCAAGTTTGTGATGAGGCTGGGACAGACTTAGGACAATGGTTAACTCGCGATCGCACTGTTAAACAGATTAAAGCCATTGATAATAGTTTAGAAAAAGCTTTGGGTAGAATCAGCAATGGTTTGTATATTATTACAGCCACAAAAGGCGACATTTCCAGCGCGATGGTTGCCTCTTGGGTAACACAAGCCAGTTTAACTCCTTTAGGAATTGCGATCGCAGTCGCTAAAGATCGGGCAATTGAATCATTCTTACATATCGGCGATCGCTTTGTCTTAAATGTCTTGGAAGAAGGCAATTATCAGCATTTAATTAAACATTTCCTCAAACGTTTCCCCCCTGGTGCAGATAGATTTGAAGGTATCAAAACCGTACCTGCTAATAATGGTTCACCGATTATTGCTGAATCTTTAGCATATATCGAATGCGAAGTTACTAACCGTTTAGAATGTAGCGATCACTGGATTGTTTATAGCACTGTACAAGCTGGCAGAGTGGCTAAATTAGATGTTCTGACTGCCGTTCATCATCGCAAAGTAGGAAACCATTATTAAGTCAGAAGTCAGAAGTCAGAAGTCAGAATGAAGACTTGGGGACTTGGGGACTTGGGGACTTGGGGACTTGGAGAAATTTTGTTAAGCGTATCTCCTCGTCTCCTCGTCTCCTCGTCTCCCGTTCCTACTACTCACTACCTACTACCTAAAATAAATCATGGTACAAGCAACTATTAATCCCACACCTGCCAAACAAAGAGACGTTCAAGTAGCAAATATTGGAACAAACACTAAAGTATTGCGATCGCGTACTTGGGAGAGATTAAAATTTGAAGTTGAATATTCCCGTCAAAAAGGCACAACTTCTAATTCTTATCTTATTCAAGCAGACAAAACAGCCTTAATCGATCCACCAGGACAATCTTTTACACAAATTTACCTGGAAGCTTTAGAACAGCATCTTGATTGGCAAAAGTTAGATTATATTATTTTGCAGCACGTTAATCCCAACCGCTTGGCAACTGTTCAAGGTTTGGCAGGAAAAGCACCCCAGGCGCAAATTATTTGTTCTAAGCCAGCAGTTAAAGCTTTAGAAGCTGCTTTAATTTTTCCTCAATGGCGATCGCGAATTCAAGTAATCAGAGATAATGATACTTTAGACTTAGGACAAGGACATCAACTACAATTTCTGAGTGTACCTACTCCTCGTTGGGTAGATGGGTTGTGTACTCACGATCCTCAAACTAAAATTCTTTACACTGATAAATTCTTTGGAATGCATTTGTGTGATGAACCGATTTTTGATGATAATTGGAAACAACTAGATTCAGACCGTCACTTCTATTTCGATTGTCTTCATGCTTCTCAAACCAAACAATTAGAAGCTGCTTTAGCTAAATTCGCGCCTTTTCCTAGTAAAATATATGCTCCTGCTCACGGTTCGTTAATTAAATATAGCCTCAGTCGTTTTAGCTACGATTATCAACAGTGGTGTCAAGAACAAACCAGCCAAGAATTTAAAGTAGTTCTTCTTTACGCTTCTGCCTATGGTAACACTGCAACTATAGCTAACGCGATCGCTCAAGGTTTAATACAATCGGGAGTAGATGTAGAATCAATTAACTGCGAACTTGCTACTAGTGAAGAAATTACTCAAGCAATTCAAACCTGTGATGGCTTTATTATCGGTTCACCCACATTAGGAGGTCATGCACCGACTCAAATTCAAACCGCATTAGGAACCATTTTAGCTAACGTAGCCAAAACCAAATTAGTAGGAGTATTTGGATCTTATGGCTGGAGTGGAGAAGCGATCGATATGATAGAAACTAAACTTAGAGATGCCAATTATAGTTTTGGGTTTGAACCAATCCGTGTGCGTTTTAGTCCCACTGCTACTACTTTAGAAGACTGTCAACAAGCAGGTAGAGAGTTCACCCAAAAATTGAAAAAAACTAAGAGGCTGCGTACTCCTCGTCAGGGAATTACAGAAACCCAAATTGATCGCACCGAACAAGCAGTTGGTAGAATTGTTGGTTCTCTCTGTGTCTTAACTACCTGTAACAACAATCAACATAGCGGTGTACTTACTTCTTGGGTATCCCAAGCAACCTTTAATCCTCCTGGTGTCATGCTGGCAGTTGCCCAGTCACAAAATGGTAATTTAATTAAGAATCCAGGGGATAAATTGGTATTAAATATCCTCAATGAAGGCAGAAATGTTGGACGCAACTTTTCCTCTCAAAGGACTGATTCCTTCGATAACTTAACTACAAAAATCGCTAGCAACGGCTGTTTAATTATAGAAGAGGCTTTAGCTTATCTAGAGTGTACCGTTCAAAGTCGTATTCAAGCGGGCGATGAGGCAAAGCCTCCGCTACGCGATCGCATTTTAATTTATGCAGTAATAGATAAAGGGGAAGTATTGGAAAATCATGGTGTTACCGCGATTCAGCATCGTAAATCTGGCAGTTATTACTAAATCCACCCACTACCTACTACCTGAATAAAAACCCATCAATAACAAAGCCTAAACGAGAAGTATTGAGGTTGAATACTATCTATCAATTACTTTTCAGCCATACCTGATTTTGCTAATCTTGACTGAGTTTGAGTAAACAACTCTACAGGCTTATAAGTTCCAAAAATATGATCCCACCAATCTACAGCCAACCCAAAGTTGCTATCCCATTGATTATTCTGATGATGAACATAGTGAACAGGCATTTTCATCCAGAAACATTTACTAGGAGTGTAGTGTTGTATTTGATGAGCATAAGCAGCAAAAGCTGAAAAGGATAACGTTCCCAAAAATACTGTGATTCCCACCGCTAGGGAAATAAAGAAAGCTGGTAATACCAATAAAGCTACTAAACCAAAGTCTAAAAAATCTCCCACAAATCCTTTGGTTGTGTTGCTACGATGATGACCATAATGAGCCGTAATTTTATTACCAAATATAGGGTAGATATGCATTAGGCGATGAACCCAGTACTCAAGAAAGCTGCCCAAAATAAAGGCAAATACGAAATACGCGACTAATTGCATAATTTTTTAGTTGATCTCAACTTGATTTTCTCAAAGAAATCTCACAAATTTCTCGTAAGTATTCGATTACAAAAGCTTGTAACCACGAGGTAAAGTTTTAATTACCCCAAGCTTTTTAGTTATCCAAAAAACTTATTAGCAAGCAGTAAAGCTATGCCTTTAGACTTATCACCCTAATCTTGTTGATTAGTTCTAATCTCATCTAGATTAGGTATGCTTTTGTATCTTTAGTCAAAGTTAATTTAGCAGAGTAAAAGAGAAATTTTCGGTAGCAATTATTGAATAGACTTCTTGCAAAAATAAATTATACTAAATCCGATTGACAAAATATACCTTTATTAATCTTGTAAAAGTAGTTGTAACTCTTCTGACTTCTGACTTCTGACTTCTGACTTACATCACCTTAAAGTGACCTATGAGAACAGGATTTAGTATTAGTACACGCCTGGTGTGAATTAAAAATTGCTTGTAAACTTTAATTTGAGTTTCACTGAGTGCATCTTTACAGCTTTGGAATCAAAATTTATGTTACGCGTAGCAGCTAAGAGCTAAAAGCTAAGAGCTTAAAACTAATCACAGTTGATTAAAATTCAATAGGAAGAGTGAAGTGAAAATGACTTCCTTGATTTTTGCCACTGCTCTTTGCCCAAATTTGTCCGCCCATACCTTGAATAATTTTCCGACAGATAACCAATCCCAAACCCACACCGCTTACCGTGCGACGTAAATAACTTTCAGATTGGGAAAAGCGATCAAAGATAATCTCAAGTTCATTCTCCTCAATACCTCGTCCCGTATCGGCAATTACAATCTCTAGCATCTGAGGAGAGCCTTGGGTGACTACTGTCTCTTCTATTTCTTGAATTTGAGCAGTAACAATAATCTTGCCGTCAGCAGGTGTAAATTTACAAGCATTATCCAAAAGCTTCGTAAAAACTTCTACTAATCCATCGACATCAGCTAATACAGAGGGCAATTGAGCAGGTAATTCCACCCGAATTTCTGGTAGATTTTCAATCTGTGAGGTCGTTTGAATGTTACGGAGAGCCAGATTTAAAGCATAGTCAATAGTCAGTGATTCTATATTGCGAATATTGCGATATGCCTTTCCCGCTTCCAACCTAGAAAGAGTGAGAAAATTCTGAATCAATTGTCCCAGACGTTCGGTATCCCCTAAAGCAGTATCTAGCATCGTATTTTTGAATTCTGGAAGCATATCTGGCTCAGTTGCCAAACTTTCTAAGCAGATACGAATTGTTGAAAGAGGGGTGCGTAATTCATGTCCGACGATCGCGATTAAATTACTCTGAATGCGCTCGACTGCTTCTAATTGAGCGTTTAATTCTACAAGATTAGTATAAGCACTGGCTTGGGTTAATGCTGCTCCTGCACTAATAGCAACCGCTTCTACCAAAGCAATATCTTCTGATTTCCATTGAAAACAGCCACTTCCTCCATAATGTAGTTCCAACATTCCCAGTAACTGTCGTTGATAGCGAATGGCAACCATTAACCAAGAGTGTATTCCTGCCCGTGCGATTTGATCTTGGATAATTGGATTTTCATTCAAATAGGAATTTTCGGTTACATCTTCAATAACTAGGGTAGACTTTTGGGCTTGGGCGACGATAAACAAAGGATTATCGGCAATCGACCACTTTTGACCGATTAGCGAAATCATCGATAAAGGTCTATATTCATACTCAATTTCTACCTCTGTATCTTCAGGATTGAGTCGGTACAGTAGACAGCGACAGTTGGGAAACAGTTGTCCCAGTTCTCTGACGGTGGTGGTGAGGATTTCTTGAGGATTGAGAGAACTACGCTGGGCTGCTGCTATTTTGTTAATTAAGAATTCTTTACGTTCGGCTGTCGCGATCGCCTTGTAAGCTTTAAGTAGTTTATATTGACCAGTTTGGAGATAAGTTACTAAACGTTGAGTAAAGATACCCAGATCGACAGACTGATTAGTAAGCAAGGATTGACAATTTTGTTTTCGCTTGGTTACAAATAATTTTCTGGCTCGTTGCGTCTTTTCCCTTAATTCAGGACGGTAATTAGTAATTCTCCCTAATAACCAATCAGCAGCTGTATAAACAAGATCGCGCTCGAAACTCCAAATACCCTCAAATCGTTCTCCCTGTTCTACCACAGATGTTACATCTCTAAGCTCTGCTACCGACAGCTTTTCTCTTACCGCCAAGCACGCTGAATACTGCTGTCCGATTATGACTAAATATCTTTCTCCTGCTAAAGTATCTGTTGATTTTATGGGAATAGTTTCATAGCTAGAATTGGCGACAGCAAAACTAGATTCTGTATCGGGTACTCCTAAGATGTAAACATGGTCGCCTTTGAATGCCATGCGCTGAAAACGATGCTCTCGCTGGCGAAAAAACTTCTCCTGCTGGAAGTTAGCAATAACTAGATAAGGCTCATTATCAGCTAAAACTAAATCCTGCATCGCCCGAGCTAAAGCAGTCAAGGATGATTTGAAGTATATTTGGACACGAAGATTAGCATATTCTGTTACTAAGTCCCCGAGCAGGGAGTTAGTCAGCTTCATCTTGCTCCTCACTATAATTTACTGACAATAATCTTTTACTTTGAACCATTTGAACGAAACTATAGGCTTTTTAACAAAAGCTATAAGCTCTAAGCGCGATAGCTTTAAGCTAAACGGGTTTAAATCCCACGAGACTTACAAGCTTTGGATTTTACATTTAAAGACAGCCCCTCCTCTTTTATCTTAAAGAGGGAAAAAGTCTTCAATTAAAAGTACTTCAGACATTTGTAGTCAACCCTCAACCCACAAATTACCCACTCAAAATTTACTTTTAATTAGCTTATAGTCCATAGCTAATTGGACAATGATTTAGCGATTTTAACTATTGTTCAAAGTCCCCGATCTCATTCTGCGATTGCCAGTTAGCTTGATTTTATTGATTTCTACAGTCGGTAAGGTAGCTTCATTTAAGTCTGCTTGTTCTAAAATAGCCTGTTCTAAGTTGGTATTACTCAGATTTGCCCCTGCCAGGTTCGCTCCAGTAAATAGGGTTCGGCTCAGATTAGCTCCCATTAAATTAGCAGAACCTAAATCGGCGTAACTCAAGTTTGCTCCTGATAAATCTGCACCTTGTAAATCTGCTCCCATCAAACACACTAACCGCATATCTGCGTTATTGAACAATGATTTATATAAATTAGCCTGTTGGAGATTGGCATTAATTAGCAAAGCATGACTGCATCTAGCCTGAACTAAACTAGCAGAGCGTAAGTCGGTTCGCCAAAGATTTGCTCCAGAAAGATTGCTTTCACTCAAATCAGCTCTGTGTAAAGCAGTACGACTAAGATTGATTTCAGCTAAATTAGCTCGCCACAATTTAATATCCCTTAGATTGAGATCGTTTAGAGAAACTTGTGTTAAATAGACTCGACTGAAATCGCGCTTTCCCGCTTGATAAAGTTTTAGAAGTTGGGAAGCTTCAATCATTTTTGTCTTGAATTTGTGTGGATGTAAATAAAACATTTAATCCCAAGCTAATACGCTCTTATAACTAAAGATCAATCTGTAAGCAATTTTTAAGAAGTGAGGCTAAAGAAAATCGGGTTTGGTATTTAGTAAATAACCTCGAACAGGACTCCGAGGTTGTTTATTCAAGAGAGTTGTTATCGAATAATATTTTAGCTGACGACAACAGCAGTTATAGCTGAAGCTACAATTACAACTGTAGCGATCGCTCCCCAAAATACATAGCGAAGTTGCTCTTGAGAAGAAGGAGCTTCTGCGTAGTACATTTTTGGCTCAGATGCAAAGTTATTCATGATGCCGTGTTCGTCAGTGATAGTAGTCATAATTTATTTATTATTGGGCTTTTATTAACTTATGTAAATAATATTAACAGTTTTGTAACGATAAGTTAACTGTAGTTGACAAATTTAATTTTTGCTTAAGATTTTATAGGTAAACAAATTTATAAAAGCGATCGCCTTAATCTGTTGATTCCTTACAATCTCAATCTTGTAGATGAAGATTGGTTTCCCGATTAACAATTAATACTATCTTTTATGATGCTTAGATCGCTAATTGTTGATTTTTTCCCCTCGTATAGAATAATCCAATAACTCAATGGGATGAAGCAATTTAACCTGAGAGTTTTGTAATTCTAAATGTTTTTGTATTTGTAAAGAACAACCAGGATTAGGGGAAGCAATTAAACTTGCACCTGTATTAATTAAATTGCTTGCTTTTTGTCTACCCAATTCATCGGCTGTTTCTGGCTGCAACATATTATATATTCCTGCACTACCACAGCATAAACTAGCATCAAGGGGTTCGCGTAATTCAACCCCAGGAATTTTGCGTAATAATTGACGGGGTTGGAGACTAATTTTTTGTCCGTGTAGTAAATGACAAGCATCTTGATAAACTACCGTTAATTTCTCTGAACTTATAGGATGTAATTCGGCGTTTAATTCTATTTCAGACAAAAATTCTTGAATATCTTTGACTTTATAGACAAATTCTTGAGCTTTGAGGGCATATTCTGGATCATCAGCTAAAATATGACCATATTCTTTAAGAGTATGTCCACAGCCAGCAGCATTAATAATAATCGCATCTAAATCTTGCTCAATAAAGCTATCAATCATTTGTCTAGCTAAGGTTTGTGCTTGAGCTTCTTGTCCTTGGTGGGCTGGTAAAGCAGCACAGCATCCTTGACTCCGTGGAATGAGTACTTCGCACCCGTTAGCGGTTAAGACTCTAGCAGTAGCTTCATTAACAGGAGAAAAAAACAATCGCTGCACACAACCTAAAATCATCCCAACTCGATAACGTTTTTCCCCTTGGGCTGGTATCACTTCAGGTAAATTATCCTGCCAAGCATCATCAGTAATTGTCGGTAGAATTGCCTCCATCGCTGCTAAACGTGGGGTGAATTTTTTAAGAATACCTGTATCACGCAATAATTTTTGTAAGCCCGATTTTTGATACAACCACAGAGGTGGAAGTAGATGACGCAAGCGATTGGGATAGGGAAAAAGATTAAAGATTAGAGTTCTAATTAATCTATCGGATAAATTACGAGGTTGATTCCTTTCAATTTGGGGGCGAGTCGCAGCAATCAATTTATCGTATTGCACCCCTGAAGGACAAGTAGTCACACAAGCCAAACAACCCAAACAAGAATCAAAATGTTGAGATGTTGCTACATCTATAGTGGCTTCACCATTATTAATAGCATCCATTAGATAGATTCTGCCCCTGGGGGAATCCATTTCTTTGCCAATTACTCGATAACTAGGACAGGTAGATAAACAAAATCCACAGTGAACACAGGTATCAATTAATTCGGGTTTAGGAGGATTTTTGGCATCAAAATTAGTCATTAAAAGATCGTTGTTGAGTTGATTTATGAAATAGCCAATAATACTGCTCGTAGTTTTTAGTTTTTAGTTTTTTTAAACTAAAAAACGATTGGGATTGAGAATATTGTGTGGATCGAACTGGTTTTTGAGCGTTTGCATGGTTTTAAGTGCATTGCCTGTATATCCCCAAATATCGATTTGTTGTTTAATTGAGGTTGGTGCATCGAGAATAGTGAGAAAGCCAGAGTTTTCTTGGCAGTATGAGCGAATTTCGGCAATAATTTGTTTATCTGGACTGTTTAAATGCAATTGTCCGATACCACTACTGGCATGAATTCTAATAGCAGTACTTTGCTCAATCACCTGTTTTAATTGTAGACAATTTATTGCAGCAGTAGGAGCGATCGCAATTTTACAGGTAACTGCTGTCTCTGAATTGGGAACACTAGTGATGCTGGCGCATTGTTGCCATAAGTCTGTTTCAGCTTGATTTTGGTAACTGTTTGTAGTTAAATCTAGTTTTTGGGCAATTCTTTGTACTTCTGCCGTCTGTCGTTCAATACTGCTAGAAATGGTTTGCCAACGTAAGATTAAACCGATATCATTCCCTAGTCCTAGTTGTTTGCTTGCTGCAGCCGAAAGTAAATCTAGGGCAGTAGGAGTTAAACCAGAGTTACGAATAGTTTGAGTTACCTGGGCAATAGACTCTGCTTTGCCTGTGAGTAGTAGAGTCTGGGAATTAGCAATTATAGGATAAGTTCTAAAAGTAAGTTGGGTAATAATGCCCAATGTACCATAAGCACCTGTAAACAATTTCATTAAGTCATAACCTGCGACGTTTTTAACTACTCTGCCTCCTGCTTTGGCAATTGCACCATCAGCACGCACAAAAGATAATCCCAGTAGCAAATCCCGAATACCACCATAACGCTGTCGCCAACTGCCTGTATCCCCTGTGGCGACAATTCCCCCCAAGGTAGCTGTAGCAGAATCAGTAGGATCGATGGGTAAAAACTGCTGGTGCAATTTTAATTTTGCCTGAAGATCGGTTAATTTCATTCCTGCTTCTACAGTTACCGTTAAATCTCCTACTGCGTGTTCAATCAGACGAGTACATTTTTGGGTACTAATTACTAGTTGAATATCTGGGCTTAAATTCCCCCAGTTTAATTTACTGCCGTTACCACAGATTAAAATCCGCCACTGCTGTTGGGATGCGTGTTTCACTATCTGGGCGAGAATATCTACTGTCGAGGGAAAAACTAAATAAATTGGAGATTTAGTTACTGTTACAGCTTGCTTGATTTTGTTCTGCCAATAGGTATCAGCGTTACTTAATTCGACCAACTCAGTTTGACTATCAAGGAGCGATTGAAGTTGTGTAGCGATCGCGTTTGTCATCTTGACAAAAAATTAAGGAGATAATTTATCTTAATTAATCAATCACTCTAGCTCGTATTAGTTATGGCTCGGGTCGGATTTAACCGAGGACTTAGTGCTTATGAGTCACAAACAAAAGCTGTAAGCGTTAATTTTACCTGATTTTTAGGGTTTATAATCGCTAAGTCTAACACTTCTTGGGGACAAATTGGGGAATTATAGAGCAATTCTCATAACTGATGCTGAAGTTTTGCTTGAATGACTCATTTCTGGCAATTAAATTAGCTTAAGGTTCACTTTTCAGTATCCCTCAATTTTTTTTTAGTATGTGTTTGTTCTGTATGAGTGTTTCAAATACTGACATCCAGGAATTATCTCACCCATTTATTATAATTCTAGTATCTTTCTAATAAGATACTAACAAATAAAAATCTGTGATTTTTCTCACTATAAATAAGTTATTTACCTCACTATTATTCATTATCAAGAAGAGATAAAGTTAATTTACTAACAAATAAAGAAGCAATAAAGTTCTTTATACAATTAAGGTTATGACCTCAAAAATCTAGCCAAATATCAATTATTAGATTGGTGAAAAAACACAATTTTTCATAAATATTTATCAAGACAATGTTAGTTAACAAAAATACTTTTAATCTCAAATCCACAATTACAGATGATTGGGGCGGCAGCCACAGAGTAGTACTCGATTTAGAAGCATTAGTTGCAGCTAAAGATTGGAAAATTGGTATCGCAATTCCCGATGGTTATAAAATTAATCAGATTTATGGTGCAGAATTAACTACAGAAGGAAACAAAACCTACATCTCAGGAGTGAATTGGAATAAGTCTCTTAATAAAGGTGGCAAAACTGATATTGTTTTAATCATTGATGAAGGAACAAAAAGTAAATTTGAGCCAATTAAACCTCAATTTATTTTTGCTGACTCTATGACTAATCCTGTTAGTAATAGTCCTACTTCTAATAACTCAAGTTTTGCTTTAGATGTTGATGCTCAAATAGTAGAAGATTGGAATGGAGGGTACAAATTAGAATTTGATTTAACAGCCAACTCAGCAGCAAATAATTGGAAACTAGACTTTAATCTCCCCTACAAAATCACAGCAGCCTATGGGGTAGACCTAATCAATAAAGGCAATGGGAACTACAGCATCGATGGACAAAACGACCAAGTAAATCTCAAAAGCGGACAAACCATCAAACCCATCCTCATAATCGATGACGGTGGCAAACAAGCCATCTTACCCAAATTCAGCAACACAGGTTCAGGAATGACTCCCAAACCCACACCCACAGAGCCCGTTACTATTCCTGGTGGGGAAGGCAAACCTGTCGGACAGCGTGGCAAATTCGCCTATGGT
>CAYMWC010000159.1:0-13622 GCA_964393695.1 uncultured Pleurocapsa sp. | reverse complement strand
TGGGTTGGTTCCGCGATTATCTCTGGGCGAACTCCGCTCAATTAATCAACGGTTATAACCCCTATGGTGTTAACAATCTTTCCGTCTGGGCTTGGATGTTCCTCTTCGGACACCTAGTTTGGGCTACTGGTTTCATGTTCCTCATCTCTTGGCGTGGTTATTGGCAAGAGTTGATCGAAACTATTGTTTGGGCGCACGAGCGTACTCCTCTAGCTAACTTAGTTCGCTGGAAAGATAAGCCTGTTGCTCTTTCGATCGTGCAAGCTCGCGTCGTTGGTTTAGCTCACTTTACCGTTGGCTATATATTGACTTACGCAGCCTTCCTAATTGCTTCTACTGCTGGTAAGTTTGGTTAGAAAAACTACTATCTACTTTGTAATTAAGCAATTAACTCCCCTGCCTTCGGGTGGGGGCTTTTTATTAATGAACAATTGATAATTGATAATTGACAATGCACTATTTTGTAACAATTAAATCAAGACGATCGCTGATTCGAGCTTGCCAACCTGGTTCAATAATGTTTGTTCCTGTCGGTTCAATAATAATAGCAGGGGAATTAATTAGATCTCCTGGCTGTAAGGTGTCTCTTTGATATACAGGAGTATCGTGCCAAGCATCGGCAGTATATATGTTGACACTAGTAACTGCTTGAGGTGGCTGAGTATGTTGTCTCTCAATTACAGAGGAGTTAGGAGTATAGGTAGGACAGATTAATTCTACAGTAACGGTTTCCACTACTAAGTCTTTGGTTGTAGCCAAAAAACCATATCGCTGTTGATATTGCTGTTCAAACTGCGATCGCATTGACTCAAGGCTAGCAAAATCGACAATTAAACTAGAGTCTGTACCACTATATTTAAGATGGGCTTTTTGGACAACTTGTATCTCTCTTGCCGTAGCTTGTTGCTGGTTTAAGTCTGTTTGAGCTTGAGTAGTTAATTTTTCAAATACCGATTGTAAATCGACAATTAATTCTGGTTTTAACAGCCTTTCAATCGACTTTTCTTTCAGAATCCGAATATCTGCTAAACCAATCCCATAAGCCGATAAAACTCCTGCATAGGGATGAATAAAAATCCGCTTCATACCCAAGAGATCAGCAATCATACAGGCGTGTTGCCCCCCTGCACCACCAAAACAACAGAGAGTATAGTTACTAACGTCATAACCTTTTTGCAGTGAGATCTTTTTAATAGCATTTGCCATATTCTCAACAGCGATCGCCAAAAAACCCGCAGCAATACGGACGGCTTTAATTTCTGAGGCAACCATGTCCTGCGGACACGCTACGCGAACAGAAATCGCGTCCTCTTGTTCGGGAGTTTTGCCATCTTGAATCTGCTCTGCCAAAGTTTGAAATTTTTGTTGGACAATTGCCTGAGCCAAAGGAGCATCGGCGTTAACACCAAATACTTTGGGAAAAAACTCAGGCTGTAACTTACCCACCATGACGTTACAGTCAGTAACGGTTAAATCGCCCCCACGACCATAGGCAGCAGGGCCAGGATTAGCCCCAGCCGATTCAGGCCCGACACTATAGCGATTGCCATCAAAGCGCAAAATTGACCCTCCCCCCGCAGCTACAGTATGAATTGCCATCATCGGCGATCGCAGTCTGACTCCTGCCACTTCGGTTTCTAAACTGCGTTCATATTCCCCAGCATAGTGACTAACATCAGTAGATGTTCCTCCCATATCAAAGCCAATAATCTTGTCAAAGCCAGCTAAAGCACAGGTTTTAACTGCGCCGACAATCCCCCCCGCAGGGCCAGAAAGAATGCTATCTTTCCCTTGAAATAGCTCTGCGTCTACTAGTCCGCCATTTGACTGCATAAACATCATTTGGTTTGCTGTCTGATAACTACTATTTGAAGGTTGAGCAAATAAATTACTAGTAAATTGTTGAACATAACGACGTAAGATCGGCGAAAGATAGGCATCAACAACGGTAGTGTCTCCCCGACTAATAAATTTAATCAAGGGACTAACTTGGTGGGAGATTGAAATTTGGGTGAAGCCAATTTGACGAGCAATAGCTGCTACTGCTAGTTCATGTTGGGGATAGCGATAACTGTGCATGAGAACTATAGCGCAGCTACGTATACCCGCATCATAAGCAGCTTGTAAATCTGACTGAGTTTGAGCAAGATCTATCGGGATCAATTCATTACCTTGAGCATCGTAACGTTCGATGATTTCTATCACCTGCTCATAAAGCATTTTAGGCAGAACAATTTCTAGAGCAAAAATATCAGGACGATTTTGATAACCAATCCGTAGCGCGTCTTTAAATCCCCGTGTGATTGCCAAAACAGTGCGATCGCCTTTTCTTTCGAGTAAAGCGTTGGTTGCTACCGTTGTTCCCATTTTGATCACTTCGATGTCGGCGGTAGGAATAGGCTGTTCTTTACTGATTCCCATGACATCCCTAATTCCCTGAAGTGGAGCATCTTCATACTGTTCAGGATTTTCTGACAATAACTTATGTACCAATATTGAACCTGTAGGAGTTTGAGCAACAATATCAGTAAATGTTCCACCGCGATCAATCCAAAATTGCCAACGAGAAGCAACCATTACAAGTTAACTTAATTACCAAAATGTTTTAACATCAACTTTTTGCTTTGCCATCTGACAAGCTGTTTTAGCAGCATCTATTAAATCAACCACCTCCAGATTATTACCATTAATTTCGATTAAACCAATACTGACTTGAATGGAATATTCTTCCCCCTGCCATTTAAATAAGAAATTATTTAAAATGTGACGTAATTCTGCTACTGATGTCGATACTTGCTCTAAAGAACAATTTGGTAATAAAACAATTAGCTCATCGTCCTCTAAACAAGCTATGTCACTAGATTGTAGACAAGACTTTATGGTTTCAGCCACTTGCTCGATTAACAATTCACTCCCACGAGCATCATAATTACCTTCAGAATCGACTTCCAAATCGTAGCTAAGTTCTTCTAAATTATCAATAATTAAACAGCCCAAAATATTTGATGCTCCTGCTTCTAAATCATCTATCAGCATTGCTTCTATCAATTCCACAAATTCTGACTCATTAAGTAAACGCAGCGAATTATTTTGCTCCAGTGATGATAACTGTGATGAATGAACTAAAGCTTCCTCAAAACCATCTAGCTCACGAATCATAATTAAAACTTCCGTAGCTCCAATTGCCGTGATGCGAGCCTCATGGTATTTCCGTCCCCCATTATCCAGCGGTATAGGAAAACGATAAAAATGGGTTAAACCAGATTTTAGAGATAACTGAGCAGATTTAACAAACTGTAGAGCGATCTTTGGATCTAAAAACCCAGTTACATTTTTGTTAATAATTTCTTCTTTAATGACAAAAGAGCCAGCTTCTTTGGCTGGAATATAACTCAGACAAATACCTTCTTTCGTCATCCGCAACATAGAATCAGGAATTGCCCTGAGAATAGTTGCCGTCTCAGCTTCTTTATCATAAAGTGTCGCCTGAATTTTTTTTTGATTCTGCCAATCTTGGACTAACTTTTCGACAATTAATTTTTCTGCTATCAGCCAGGCAGGTAAAGTAAAAACAATACCAACAATCATTAAAGAAAAGAATATTGCCGAAGATGCAAAACCAAGAATAGCAAAAAATATCAGGGAAAAAATAATAATTGCATTCCGAATCTTTTGCTTAAGTAGAAAAACATTATCTAGCAACGGCAATGAATATTGAGATGGTTGTTTAACTGAAGATTGTTGTAGCTGATTGCTAGGAAGTACAGTTTTAGCAGCAGAAGTCATTTTGATACCCATAATCGATAATAAAATCAAGCCCAAACCAGTGATCAAAGTATAGAAAATTCCTAAAATTATTCCTAAAGGAGCTCCTGTGTGAATTGACAGAAAAATTGCTGTTTGTTGCCCAGGCATATTTAACCAATCTGTTCCTAATCGGTAAGCTACACCAGTTTCCACACAGATAGCTAGAGGAATCACCAAAATTAAAGCTAGTAATTTATATAAACTGACAGTATTAGGTTTCGTTGAACTAGATATGAGATTATCTCTACTTTTAATTAGAGCATTCAAGCCAATAGCAAAGATTCCTAAACTCATGAACAAAATATAAAAAGGCATTAACTTTTTACCCAAAAATTCACCTTGATGAATATTCATGAGGATATCACCCAGAATCTTTGGTAATAATCCTAACCGATTGCCTAATCCATAAACGATCCCCGTAATTGCTGTAGCTAATAAAGGGATAATCAGTATGGAGGCAATTGGTAGATGTAATTTACGAAATACTTTATTCATAGTATTTGATGTTTTCTAGCCAAAGTAACTTTAAATTGCTGATTGAACTGCGATCGCCCCTTCATATTTGTCACTAACTAAGGTTAAGTATTTATTGATCAAAGTAAAAGATAAAAATTTATCGGTTTTTTGACTATCTATACTTATTTCTCTCTGGCTAGATAGTAATTCTTCAATTGAGACCAAGTTTTAGGTAGAGTCTGTGGTGATGAATTACTAAGTAATCAGTTATTTAATTAGCATTGCTAATATAATACATCTTTTTATACTGTCATTTTTCGTGAAAATACTGATTTTTTTTTGACTAGGGATATACTTGTCTTGAACACCAAAGATCAACTAAGTAAAGTTACTAATTACTAGGTTATGAATATCCGTATACATAACGCATAATAACTACGACAATAGCTAACGTCAAGATTTCTCAGTAAATTCCCTTAATTGTTTCTACTGTAGTATGCTAAATAAATACTAAGATATAGAAACAATAACTCTATTAGCTTGAATAAGCAAAAACATCTCCCAAGACTATGTAGCTTCTGCATAAATCTGATGTCAATAAAATTGTTTTGACTTTTAATTCATAGTTTTTAACTATTTTCAGTAAAGAAAGATACATTTTGTTTAAATATTTTTCAAATATAAATATATTTATCTTCAGTATATGACAGAGTCTAGTTAACAGCTTTCCACAATTTAGCAACTGATTCTAATCTCAATAGATTCAAAAACATCAAAAACAATATTTGTTACTTAATTCCCTAGTTACTTGCTTAATCAATGAAAAACAATATTATTCCAGAAGTTATCGCTGTTGTGGTTATGGTATTTACAGGTAGAGAATCTGTAAATTTACCGTTATTGTGTTTAGTCTGCTTAATACATATCTTACTGATCAGGCTAACTTGGAACAGTGCAATTCTGCTCCATGGATTGGGGCATGTAATCGCAAGTATAGCTAGTGACCAAAAATCTACAATTAGAATAATCGATATCTGTGAACATAGAAGTATCAAAGATATTTTAAAATCCCTCATTCCTGGTTCACCAATTTTTATCCCAGGACTGAAACAAGATCAAAATCCTTGGTTAGCAGCAGGAAATAATACTCCTTGGAAAATTAGATTGAAAGCTATAGGTGGCATTAGCTTGAATCTAATAGCTGCTATCATAGCCTGGCAAGCTTTTAGTTGTGGTTACTCAGTTAATGATAATGATCCTGCCATATTTGGCTGGCAAACTTTTGCCGTTGCCAACTTATTAATTGCTTTAAGTTCTTGGACAGATGTAGGTGCGTTAATCAAAGGAGCAGCAAGTAACTTCTACTGTGGTAATTTTGGCTTTATTTGTCAACGTCTGGTAAGTGATGAAAATCAACTTTTACCAGAGAGAATGGTCAATATGTATTATCAGATGGGGCGAGAAACTGAAATACGGGGTGAACAAGCTGGTGGTGGATTAGTCGTAGCTAGAGATCAAGACGCTCAAATTATTTTTGTCGGCGAAAAAGTTGTCAATCGCAAAAGAGACAACTTAACCAAGTCTCTAGAATCAGCATTTGCTTCAGTTAGGCGTAAATCAGAACGCAATGATATATCACCCCTGGAAATGTCAACTATGGGGGTATGGCATTATCGCTTTGGCACAAGTGGCCCGCCTGCAATCATTGAAACTCACTGGCATGAATGGATGAGTGCTAGACAAGAAAACGTTTGGCAGTTTAATGAAGGACAATGGATTAGTCACAACAAAAATGTTAATAATCGTATTACCCATAATGGCGACTTTGATTCCTGGACTCTGTATGGTGAAGAGGTAGAGAATAGAGAATTAGGTTTGTGGTTGGAAAGAGTCTTATACACTCCTAATCACACCAAAGGAGATTCGCCCAAAATTGCAGGTATGATGGATTTCCTAATTACCCAGGGTATGTGGTATGCATCAGCCAGACTAGCTTATCACTTAACCATTGTCGATTCAATTGAATCAGCTTTTGGAGGACAACAACCTAATCGAGATGCCCCTAATACAGTGCCAGACGAACAAACGCTGATTGAATGGGGTAAAGCATTTGAAAGTACTTTCATGCTGTATCGCCGACTGTTAGCAGCACCAAATTCTCCCGCCTGTAACCAGTATCTATGTCGCTTAGAACATGACGTTTTGCAAGCATTGGCTCAAGATGATACCGTTAGTCAATGGGCTTGGCAAAAGCGAGTTAATTTTGTCAGAACTACAATTGATGCTTTCTTTCGTAATGATATTTATTTTGCCACCAAAACATTTATGTTAAAAGCTCATGGCAGTTTTGGTTTAGTTACAGTTTCTACTCTCGATAAAGAGCAATTAGTCCTAAGTGCGCAAGGGCAACCAATGTCAATCGGTTTTAACTGGCAAGATGGTTATATGATCTACGCTTCTGAGCCAGCAGCCGTTGACGCAGTCTTATTAAATCTTCCTGAGTCATATCGTCTAGATTTAGACCAAAAAAGAGGCGAAATTGCCTTGGTGAGTGCCAATGACATCACTATTTATTCCATGAATCAAAATCAAGAATTACATCCATCAGAACTGAGAGAAAGATGGATTTCCATGGAAAGTCATCCTTATCTGCCTCACGTTAAGTATCCAGTGAATAGTACAGAAGATCCTATCGCTAGTGATAATCAAGAAATTCCCGCCATTCTCGAAGAAATTAAATTAACTTGGCAAAATCCTAGCTCTCTCAACTGTCAGAGTGCAGATTATTTAGTGCAGCTACTTTACGAAAAAGCTCGCACTTTTGAAAAACAGAGACAAAAAATGCTGCGAGCAGGACTATCTAAATTAAGTAGACAATTACCGACAGTAGATTTATTAATTATTGGGGTTGAAAATAGTCTGTGGCTAGGACAAAAGTTTGCCCAAGATTTAAACATCATTCTGCCTTGGCTTAATGTTAAAAGTTGTTCTGCCAATCAAGTTGTGCAAAATTTGAAACATGACTTTGGGAGTTTACAGTTAAGTAAAGAATCAATTATTTTAGCGGTTACGCAATCAGGGCAGACCTTTCCGACAATACAAGCAATTAATGCTTTTGACCAACTATACCGCCAAGGTGAAATTAGAGAATTATTTATCTTAACAGGAGAATTAGGAAGTTTCTTAGGTTCGCCTGTAATCAAATCCAGAGAATCTCGACTTTGTGAGCGTCATAAAATTTTTGTCAACGGTAGTGGTCGCCGAACCGCAGAGCCAGCAACTGTAGCTGTTGCAGCAGCCCAACAAACCTTAACCGAACTATTGATCTATCTAGCCAAAAATATGCGTCAGACTTTTCCTAATTCCATGCCTTTTGGTATGACCTTAACAGAAGAAAGTATCACGACGCTAGAAAAAATGAGAGATGATTTTCTCGATATTGGTGTCGTACAAATTATGGGAGCTAGCCCAACAGGTAAAAAAATTGCCTCTGCTACCAGA
The DNA here is from genome assembly GCA_964393695.1 of uncultured Pleurocapsa sp. Taxonomy (GTDB): domain Bacteria; phylum Cyanobacteriota; class Cyanobacteriia; order Cyanobacteriales; family Xenococcaceae; genus Waterburya. The sequence goes on along the minus strand of CAYMWC010000159.1, from coordinate 5,858 downwards.
CAACAATTAATTGAGAGTGGTCGTAAATGGGCTTGGCATATTACTGAAACTCCTACTGCTTGGGCAATACACGCTCTATATGTTCTGATAACTGTCGGCTGGGCAATTCCGTTTGGTTATACTATTCCGCTTGCGAAAACAGTGTTTGGGTTTTGCGTGTGGGTGCTGCAAATTCCTCCTGACTTGTTTGTTTTTAAACTAATTAATCCTCTGATTACTTTGGTTGATATTAGTATTTATATCTTTGGTTCATGGTTGTGGACGTTGGGTTTAAGATATTTTCAGGGGAGGCAACTGTTAGCCAGAATCGGTAAAAGAACTTTGGTTATTGGTGATGTGCCGTGGGTACACCAGCTATTAAAAAATTATGTTAGTAAGTTGTTTTCCCTTAGTTATGGGATAGCTTCAATTGAAGTACATGGAGCTAATCCAGAAGATGAACTGTTACATGAGTATGGACATCGAGTTGTGAGAGGGACTTTATTGTTTTTGGGTGTTCCTGATGGTCGAAAAAGCCAGAAGTTAAAACAAAAAGAGAACTCGGTAATTTTGGCAGGAAAACAAGCTGATGGAGTGAGAAATATTGATGTTGGGCCAGAAGTCGTGGTCATGGGATCTAATCCTGACATAGCCAACAAAGGTTTTACTAATGCACTTATCTTAGAAAGTAGCGATGATTGTTTTTATTTTCGCAATGATGCTTTTTATTTTGCCGACAAAAATACTGAGGAGCAAAAAGCTTTAGTTGAAGAATTAAGAGAATCCCGTTTTAGTTCATTTGAACGTTTATTAGCCAGTTATATATTTTTCTGGGCATTGGCACAAAGAGTAGCATCTTTTCCTTTCTTGCGTTATCAGCATTGGAAGTCTCAAAGTCGAACCAAAATCATGACTACTGCTGCTCCTATTGCTGGTATTAGCACTCCCAATTGGATGGCAGATAAAAACAAAAACGAGCTAGCCGAATCTTTGTCAGATCCAGATCCTATGGTGTTCATTGGTGTAACCAATCGAGATGATGAAGAATTATTTAAAGGAAGTGAAAGAGAAAAATAAGTGTCGCTTTACTTACGCCCACGTCTACTAGTGAACTGATACAGTTAATTTGGTGGATTAGAGAAAAGTCCACTGAAAATCTTTTATTTAATTCGGGTTTTTTTCAGCAAAATACTCGGCTAATTTCTCTGATGATAAAGCAGTGGTGTATTGTTGTGCTAACTCTGGAGTTGCTAGTTCAAGTAATACGGCATTTTCAACCCAAAACTCAATCACCTCAAAGTAACCGCGACTACAACGCAAGCACCGCCATTGTTCACGCTTAGCAATAGAATCGATTTGTGACTGGTTAAGTGGGATGGAAATAGCAGCGTGGGTAGCAATAAATTGACTTGAAGAATTTTGTTGATATTGTATCGGCTCATCTTTTTTACCTGGGATCATCTCTGTACCAAGAGGATAGACTTCAATGAGAGTACCGTATTCATCAGCAGCAAATGCTACATAGCTACCTGGATGAGATGGAAAAGGGGCGCAATAGCCGTCAAACAGTTCAGCCAATACCTCAGCAACGTGTAATGGATTTTTAGCGGGGATAGAAATATGATGAATCATGAGCTTCTTGACTTCTATGACTAAGTAGAATAATTTCACCAATAGTAGGGAAGTTATTTTTCATCTTATCTTGCGGTGAGCTAAGCAGGTGAGTGTAATTAAATAGGAAATAATGAGGAGTCAGGAGTCACAAAGGGCTTGCCCGCATGTAGTCAGATCTTCCAAATGTTGACCGCCCCAATCAGCACCCCCACATTCAAACTAGACGAGGTTTAGTAGCTCATACGTTATTGTTAAAGAATATCAAAAACTCTTTAAAAGATTAATGAATAGTCAAGAATTAGCTCAGTATATTGAAGCCACGAATGGTATTTCTAAGCCTTGGTTATTAGTGCAATTGAGATTAACCAAGCTACAAGAACGCAAGCAGCAAATTTCGCCCCAAGAATATATGAGTGAACTGGAAGATATTCAAGCAGATTTACTGAAACTGGGTGAATGGTGGAAAGGCAGAGAAGATGAGGTTTTCGGTTCGTAAATAAAGTGAACAAGAAGATTAATATTCTATGAAACAGGATTTTTTGGAACAGGGAATAGCTCAAGCGAAAAAAGGAGAATACGCAGCAGCAATTATGGCTTTTAATCAAGCGATCGCCTACGGCAACACAGAATGCATCGCCCTTGAACCTCAAGCTGCTGAAGTCTATTATCGTCGAGGCTTAGCTTATTATGATTTGGGTGAAATAGATAAAGCGATCGCTGACTATAATCAAAGTCTCAATCTTAATGCTCAGCAAGTAAAAGTCTATCTCGCTCGGGCTATAGCTTTCTTGGCAGTAAATAATATTCAAAGTAGTATCATTGACCTACAAATTATCTTTAGTCTCGATCCTAAGTGCGATCAAGCTTATAAATTAAGGGCTAATATCTGTTTAAGACTAAAAGAATACGACCAGGCGATCGATTATCTCAAGCAAGCAGGTAAAATTTATCTTGAACGCCAAGATCAAGAAAGTTGTCGTTATTGTCTTGCCCGTATTCGCCAAATTGAACAGCAAAAAATTGAGTCGCAGGGGGGAGTGACTAACCAAGCTTTTCTCAAACAAATACAGCAAAAAATTGCTCAAGGCAAATTAGCAGAAGCAGTGCGAGATTGTAATTGGCTCTTAAAGTTAGATCCTTATGATGCTCGGGCTTATCAATATCGAGGCAATATCAGTGTGGAATTAGGAGAATATAATCAAGCGCGACAAGATTTACGCAAAGCTGCCCAATATTTTCGCACTCAAGGTAATCTAGCTGAATCAGAAAAATTAGAACGCTGCTGTTTGGAATTACAGCTAAATCATGTCTACGAGCAAACCACTACTAAACAAACAAATCTGCCCCAAATAACTCGTACTAGCCAGCCACAAAACGCTTTGCAAAATCGGCTTTATACCTTAGTTGGTAACTGGAATATTGCTCAAAGTTTGGTAGAAAGATTAATGCAACGCTACCCAAACAAACCCGATATTTGGTATTGGGAAAAAGCAATAGATGATATCGAACGCGATTCGTAAGGGTACGGGCAGCGTAATCGCTCATAAGTAATCATGCAAAATTAATCTACTTTCTATTTCTTAAACAACTAAACACGCTTTAACTTGTCTCTCAATTCAGCTTTAATCCGATTGAGGATTGATTGCTCATCCAAAGAATCAAGGATTTTTTGCACCACTATTTTAGGACTTTGTTCACCCCAAGAAGCACCATTAGCTAAATAAATTTTAGTTACTTGCCCAATAACGTAAGAAGAGACACCAGCAACGCCTCCTTGGGCGATCGCTACAGATAAATAGGGAGCAAGAGATAATCCGCCTGTAGCGGGAATCGTTAGTCCTAAAAGACTTTTGAGAGACCCAAGACCTAAAGTTGCAATAAGCTCACTGGCACTAATACCACCCATGCCCAAAGCAATATTTTTTAGTAACTGTACTGCGCCTGATTGGGTCATATTAATACCATAAAGACGGGATAGAGAAATAATGATCCCCACGTCAATAATTGCTCCCGAAAACAAATCAATGGCTGTGACAGGATTAAGGGCGATCGTCATTGCCTTAATCATCATGCCTTTATTAATTAACTCATTGGCTGCTTGTTCTCGAATTGCCAGTTTCCGCTGTAATAGCTGTTCGTTAACTTCATCGGCAAAGAGCATACTGTTGAGAGCAACGAGTGATTTTCCCTCACGCTGTAATAAGTCTAAAATTTTCAGTTTTAAAGCTTCTACTTGAGGTTGACCTCGAAAACGCTGAACTTTCAGCTTACCTGCTTGATCTTTGACACCTCTTACTTCTATGGGTGAGGCAGCCACCATAATAATTTCGTCAGGAGAGATTAATTCTCTAACTCTTTCTTCTTTAATTTTGTGATAAACAGCTAATCTATCGGCTTCGGGATACTGATCAATTTTATTAAACACCAGTAACATCGGTTTTCCTGCTTCCCGTAGTTTCGATAAAGCACGATATTCTACTTGGGTAATATCCCCCGAAACCATAAACAAAATTAAATCGACTCTTCTGGCTAGATCACAAGCAAGAGCTTCCCTGGCTTCACCATTAACTTCGTCAATGCCTGGAGTGTCAATTAATTGAATTTGTCCACCTTGCTGCCCTGTAATTGTTAAACGTTGAAGATTTTCGGAAGTATCGGCAATTTGTTCTGGAGTTAACTGCCAGTTAGTACTGTTGATGGCGCGCGTAACCCCATGCAGTGCGCCTGTAGAAAAAATCTCTTGTCCGACCAAAGCATTCAGTACAGATGACTTACCTCTACCTACCATACCAAAAGCAGCAATTTGAACTACCGACTGCTCAAGTTTATCAAGCATTTGCGTCAGACGCTCGATTTCAGATTCCAAGCCGATTTGCTCTTCCGCAGTTAGATCAATATTACTGATCAAATCCCTTAGAGAAGTTTGCGCTTGACGATAATTCAACTCAGCAGCGATCGCTTCAAAGCTAAAAGTTTGTTCTATTTCACTTGAGTTTTTAGCTTCTTCGTTCGACAACACAAAAGACCTCTTGTTAACCTATAACCTAATAATAACTAAGTCAGAAGTCAGAAGTCAGAAGTCAGAAGTCAGAAGTCAGAAGTCAGAAGTCAGAAGTACCCCCATTCGAGGGCAAGCCACAAGGGTGTAACATCAGAAGTCAGAAGTCAATCCCACAAGGGGACAATGAAGTCAAAAGTCAAAAAAATTAGCAATAGGCAATTAAACCTTCTCCGTGTCTCCGTGTCTCTGCGTCAGTCAAAACCAGCAAATTAGATGATTCACAGCCTATTAGTGTGACGTATTTTAATGATGTATGTTCAATCAATAAGAATCTCGTAATTGGTTTACCAAAACTTTAAACACAATAGCAATTTTATAAGCTAGATTGTGACATGATCAACGCAAATTTTAGCTTACTGCTGACTATTCATGTAGTTAGAAGTCCAGGTTTTTATGATGTTTATACCTACTGTTGGAACTAATCAAAGCACCATTCGGATTCTGATTGTTGATGACCAAAATTTCATTCGTAAGACCGTACAAATGTATTTAGAATACGAGTCAGATTTGCAAGTTATTGGTTATGCAGAAAATGGGGCAACAGCGTTAAAGCAGATCGAAGAATTAACTCCCGATATCGTAATTTTAGACTTAGAAATGCCTGATATGGATGGATTAACTACCATTCAGAGAATTCGCGATCGCTTTAGTCAGACTAAAATTTTAGTTCTTAGTAGTCACGATGAACGAGAAAACATTAATCGGGCGATTGAAGCTGGTGCTAAGGGGTATTTAATCAAAGGCACTCCTGCTCGTGAGTTAGCCAATGCAGTTCGTAGTGTCAGTCAAGGATATTTTCAGCTTGGTCCAGGTTTGATGGAAAAATTAGTTATTTCCATGAGCAGCACTGTTAGAAATAATTCTAAAACTTTAGAAGAAAAACTAATTATTGCTTTAAAAAAATTCAAAAAAGATACCAATGAACAATTAGAAAAGTTAGTTACAACCAGATTAGAAGGAATTGAACAAAATTGGGACAGTGACATGGAGATCAAGTTACTGAGTTTTAAAAAGAAATACAGTCAACTTGGTGAATATACAAGAAGCGTTGAAATGAAGCTCTATTTATCCATAATGTTCCAATTACTGTTTCTCTTTGTAATAGCATCCTATTGGATTATTAATTACAATTAATTAAAGTAGTTATTCTCAGTAATCAGTAATCAGTAATCAGTAATCAGTAATCAGTAATCAGTAATCAGTA
>CAYMWC010000158.1:0-13679 GCA_964393695.1 uncultured Pleurocapsa sp. | reverse complement strand
ACAGCACTTCCGCTTCGCGGTAAGTGTGGGACTCCTTGCGGTAGAAGTTGAAAGCATGACACATAATTATTTGTAGGGGTGAACGGCGTTCGCCCTTACGCTCAACCATGGCAAAAATAGTTTAATTTGGTATGAATACAGAACAACAGTTAATAGAAAAGTGGCGCAATCTACCTTTAGATAAACAGCAAGAGGTTTTACAATTTGTTGAATCTCTCAACCAGCTACAGCAATCTCAGCAAACCGAATTAGGACAACGCTTACGCCAGATTAGAGCCAAGATAGTAGCGAAGGGTGAAATCTTGTTAAATCAAGAAGAAATAGAACAAGAAATTATTAGCCGTAGAGGTGGGTTACAAAATATTAGCGAATGACCATAACTTTTATTGATTCAGGAGTGTTGGTTACAGCATCAAGGGGTGTAGAAGATTTATCTGATCAAGCCATAGCAATTCTTGCTTCTGCTGATAGGGAGTTCGCTTCGAGTGAATTTATTAAGCTGGAGGTGCTTCCCAAAGCTATTTATCATCGGCAAATTGATGAAGCTGAATTCTACCAGACATTTTTTAATGCTGTTACTTGTTGGGCTAATGATACAGAGCAAATCAGACAAGATGGATACAACATTGCCTGTAAATATGGTTTAGCTGCGATGGATGCTTTACACATAGCTGCTGCTATATCAGTTGATGCAGAAGAATTCATTACTACGGAGAAACCAACTAAACCAATGTATCGAGTGACTGGTATTAAAATAGTTTTTCTTTTTGATTAGGCCATTTCGTAAGTAAAAGAACAAAGTAGATAGTATTTTTAACCATAAGTTCAATCATAAAATAATTTGAAACATAGAGGAGACTAGGTTAATGCACCTATTGGTTTGAATTTAAGAGATAATTCTGGAGATATAGTTAATCGTTCTAATTTTGTTTAACTTCCAGAGTCATTAATGAAACTATCAACCCTGCTTTTGTAGGAGCAGAATTTACTATTTTATATTTTAGAGTCTGTGGGTTTAGCAGTTAATCCCAACTCAATAGTAATGTATTAAGTTTGCGTGATGGTGGAACTATATCGACCTCAAAACTAAGCTGGGGGAATAAAATAAGAATATCCCCACCGACGACCAAATCAAAGGGGATGTTCAGTTAGTTAAAAACTTTGACTAATTATATCAATGGAAGAGCAGGAAAGAGAACAGAACAAAAGAATTAATCACCACCAACGGTTAATTAATAATCTTAGAGAAAGGCTTAAAACTGTAGAGACAGATGTTGAACCTGAAGGTAGAATAAGCGAAGCTTTTGATGCTTTAGATAATCATTTAGATGATTTAGAACAAAGATTATCTAAAAGATTGGATGACCATGATAAAAGATTTGATCGCTTAGAACATAAGGTTAATCAACTGGGCAGCAAGTTAGACATCATCATTGAGCATCTAACAAATATTAACGATCTCCCAGAAGAGTAATTGTGATTTAAGCGGTAATTTGTGAGAAAAATTGGCTCATGGTAATACTTGCGATCGCTATTAGCAATTATTAGCTTTAGTTTGTGCTTCTACTGCAATCTTCAAGAGGGCGACTGTGATTGAGTAGGAATAATTTTGCGATCGCCACAAGCTTCAGGATTTAAGGCTGCTTGAATTGAGTAATCGTAATCTAATTCGGGATGGAAGTAGCGACTATATAAAAAGGCATATTTTAAGGCTGCCGTGGGTGCAGTTTGGACATCTTCACCGATATGTTTACTGATTAAACATACTTGCTCATTAGCCTGAATTTGGTTCATAAATCCTGGTTTAACCCCAAAGGTAATGTATTTATCTAAGGTGAAAAAGGAGGGCTTGGCGTATAAATTACCAACCTTAACTAGAACAATGGTCAAAAATACTGCATAAATGAGTCCCATGTATTTTGGTTGTAACCAGTGTCCTAAAAGCTTTCTATTTTTGGGTAGAGAGACGAGATATAAATTGAGAGATACTAGACAGATCATCCAGTACATAAAGTATCTTAGTTCTTGGGATTCAGGAAAATTCATTGGCACAATCGACATGGCGATCGCTGTTACTAAAGCCCAAGTAGCTTCTTTAAAGCGATTGACTAAAGGTAATGAGTGGTTTTGAATTATTTCTCTCACAGTCAAAGCTACTAATAACAACAGGTTAAACACCACATAAGCCCCAAAAAAACCACCACGACGATTACGGGCTATTTCTGAACTCCACTGATCGGGTGTCCACTGAAGAGGAGCATTAATTTCTAATACAGAAGTAATCCACTTTTGGGGACGATTGCCTTTCTCGAAAGCTTCTGGACTAAGTTTGTGATTGAGAACAACTCCTCCTATTTGGATTTTGATCGGGTATAAAGGATTGGCGTATAAGATGGTATTTTTAACTGGAGTCGCAAAAATGATGATGCTAGCTAGGAAAGTAAGAGCTAAAGCTGATAAGGGTTTGACTGCTGGCTTGTGTTGCCAATAGAGCCAAATTAATCTGATCCCGAATACTAATAAAATTACAAATACTAAAGGTTGTAGCTGAGTTTTAGTGTTAGCTGCGATCGCAGCACCGATAAAAGCAATCAATAAGTCTTTAAGCTTGGGTAATTGCTGATTTTTATACAGGCTGTAGGTCATCATCACCAAAATTGAAGTGCCGACATTACCAAGTAAGTCTACAAAACTAGTCGAAGCGTTAGTTATGACTAAAGGAATAGAGAATAAAGCGATCGCTGATAGATATACAGGAACTTTAAACCAAACTCTTAAAAAGCCAAAATAGCCGACAATACCCAAAAATCCCACTAAATTGGTTGATTGAATCCGCCCAGTAATTTTCCAAAAAAAACCTTGGAGAAAGTGCGCCAATAAAGGAAATCCCTCAAATCTTGGCTCAAACCATTTTTCATCCCCAATAAAGATCTCTTTGGGTAAAATGCCCCAAATTCTGCCCGCAAAAGGCAGATGATACCAGCCAGGATCGTAGTTGCTATCTATATCCAGAGTAGCCTTGAGTAAAATTGCAGTGGTTAAAATTAGGGCAATTAAAGATAAAACTGTCTCTATTCCCAGTCTGATATGTCTTTTGATCTGTTGTGACTGTTCCTGTTTTATAGCAGAATTCAACATCGAAATTTAGTAATTAATATAATCAATAAATTAAAATAATTAAGGCTCTACTAAACCTAATAGGTAAAGTTAAATTTTAAAAGTAAACAAATTTTTGCCTTAAGCCAAGCTTTAATTTAAGATAGCAAGTTTAGAAAAACCATAGTTAAACCGCCTTTACTGTCAATAATTTTTTGGTTTTTAGGGAATAGGGAATAGAGCAAAAAAGTCTTGATTCTGACTTCTGATACTAAATCCTGTTGTCATACCCCACGTATATCTAAAGTTTTAAAAACTCTCCGCGTCACCGTATCTCCGTGTCAGTCTCAAAAGAGGGTTGTGAGAATCGGATTTCGTATGACTCCCCATCTCAAAAGATCTAATTGCGTTTGGGTGTAAACAGAGCAAAGCGTTCGACAAATGAAATTACAGCAAATACAGCTAGCATAATTACTACCGCTACTATATAGAGAAATCTTTGCATCAAGGCATATTTCACGGCACTAGCATCTGAGACATCAAATAATTGTAATAAACCAACCCAGCTAAACTCCATTAGCCCTAAATTAGCAGGGGTAAAGCTCAATAACATCGCTAACTGGACAATCGGAGTAGTAAAGGTTACTGCCCAAAAACTAATTTTAAAGCCACCAGCGATCGCAATTAGAATTCCGCGAATAATCCAGACGGCATAACGTACCACCGAAATCCAGTAAAGATAAAGGGTAAAATCTTTGCCTAGTATAGAGTCGCTATTAGCATTTATTACTGGTTGTTCTGGTTTGGTTTTGCCTGGTTTTAATTGCTTGACCCAAGTTAAAGTTCTAATTAGAGAATAAATTAAACGACGATGCCATTTACTGATCAGAAAATGAGTAAAAATAATGATGGCAATTGAACCAAAAACTGCCACCGACAGAGATACATACCCTAGAACATAGAGGATTGAAGAGGGAAACAGTAATAAGGGAATAAGAAAGTTAAAAAATTGATCGTAAATAACCCCAAGAAAACCCTTGGACAAAGAGCTTATTTTATGTACTTTTAAAGCAATATTTTGTACCATTACCATGCCTAAATATTGAGGCATAAACTGCATGGTTAAAGAGCCTAAAGTGGTATAAAATAAATAAAACTTTGAGGGCTGTTGGTTATTGGGTGTTAGCCTGTGGGTGACTAGTCCCCATTTATAGGATGAAAAACAAGTATGAATAATGAGGGCAGTAATTGCTAACCCTGCATAAAAAGGATTGAGGCTATAAAAACTAGCAACAACTTGTTCTAAATCTACCTCAGTAAATTTTAAGATTAACCAGACTAGGAAAAATCCTAAACCCAGGGACAAAATACTGGAGATAACGTTTTTTTTAGTTAACATTGACCATTTATTATTGATTATTTATTGTCAAACATTCATCAAATCACTGAGAGTAAATTAGCATTAAGTTCTCTATTACGGTAAATTTAGGGAGCATTTTGCAATTAATAATCCAGGTGGCAAATAATCAACAAAAATTAAGAACTAAACTTATACTTTAATTAAACTCGACTCAGCCAACAATGTATCGTACTTCCATTTAGTTAGTAAGTCTATATCAATTAAGTCTGATATTTGTCTCACTTGAGGTAGATATTGTTGCATTAGTTTAATTTTAATTGCTTCTGGCATTACTGATTTTGGTGCTTGGTGCCAGAGAAATTTCTCGACAATATTATCCCGCACAAACTCGTTAAATTCTTGGGATAATAGATTCTTGGAAATATTTTTCATCAAGGGACTATTAACTAAGTTATTAATAGCTTGGAACTTAACTTCTTTATTGACGTTAATTGAACTATACTCAGGTTTGAAATTGGGATTCACCCCTAAGAATTCCAAAATTTCTCGATAAACTCGTTCGTTTTCTGATTGAAAATCTTCAAAAATTACTACCTTAATTTGCTCTGGTTTGAAGCGATTATAGTAGCGTTTTACCTGTTGACAATACTGTACCCTTTGCGAATAATACAAATAGCTCGGACTTGTAACTCGATCGCTAGTATATTTTTCTTGTTTGCGCTCTGATTCTAATGCTAAAGCTGTCAGAAAGTCGGGTTCGTTTTCTTCCGTAAATTTTACATAGTGGCTATGAAGCGAATAGAGAAACTTAGCTGGCTCGCGCAGAATAATAATAATTTTGGCATCAGGATTGAAATTGTAAATTTTTTCGGCTGCCACTTGAGAATATAAATAATTAGTCGAAGATTCTCCAGCAATTTTTACTTCATTTGCCTTAGCAAAAAGTTGTAAATAAGCGGACTCGTTTCTAAAGTTAAAAAAACGTTGTTTCCCGTAGGCGCGATCGCTTTCTAAATGAAAGTCAGAACAAAAGAAATGTGGCTCTTTAATACTGGACATAAAAATTTCGGGGTGTTGTCCCAAAAATTGATGGAGAGCCGTTGTCCCAGATTTAGGTTGCCCGACAATAAATAGATTTGGCTTCATGAACTTGACAGATTTAGGTGATGAAAAAGCTTAAGTTTGTGTTTGTAATTTGGCTTTGAGTCTCGCTGAAACACGCTCTTGAATGCGAGAATCCTGCCAATATCGCCACCAACCAAAAGGTCCCAAAAAGAGAAAGTCCGTAGCTAGTTTAAAGAGGTTGGGGGATTCACCATGTACCATTGCTGCTAGGGTAGTGTTAACTTCTGTTGAAAAAAAAGCGACCTTAGCTATTTCACTAGTGAGTTGGGTATGAAGATATGTATCGACTACGGAACGCATCTGTTGACGAAATTCGGTCACACTAGAGCTACGCCGAATGGTTTGAGAATCACCATGTACCCTAAAAGCAGCTAGAGGTTTAGATATATAACAGCTATCACCTGCTGAAGCTAGTTTGAGCCAAAAATCCCAGTCAGCAGTATACCAAAGTTCTTGATTTAGTCCTCCTAACTCTAGAGCAGTTTGTCGCTCAAAAACAGGAGCAGGAATAGCGATAAAGTTTTGGATTAATAGCTTCTCTCGCATCGTAGAAGCAGTAATTATTTTTTCCTTATCTGTCAAAGGGCATCGCCACAACCCTAAAGGTTTACCTTGCTGATCGATAAATACCGAGTCATGGAGATAAAGATTTGCTTGGGGGTAAAGAGCGATCGCTTGCTTGATTATTGCTAAACGACCTTGCAACCAAAGATCATCTTGATGCAGAAAACAGGCATATTTACCGCTAGCTGCTGACAATGCCAGATTGGTATTAGCTACCCAATTTCCCTGTCTGGCTTGAGTAATTAGCTTAATCCTCAATTTGTCTTGATAACTCTCGACAATTTCTAAAGTATTATCTATTGAGCCATCATCAATTACGACACATTCTAGTTCATCATCTTGTTGCACTACTACGGAATTGAGAGCAGCAGCTAAATATTTGCTGCCATTATAGGTAGGAACAATTACTGATAACCAAGGCTGTTGCATCATCGTTTTAATCCTAAAATACTTAAGAAAAAGCTGGAGAAAATCGCCTGAATACCTAAAGCTAAACAAGTCACCCCAGGAATAACAATCGGCATGGTTTCGGCAGGATTAAGAGAACCAAAATTGTGTTGTCCCCAAATCCCAAAAGCATAAATCGAAGCTGCTGTTCCCATTACTAGTAATATACACCCAGCAATTAAACCAGTTTCGAGGTTGAGATAGTTAAATAGTTTATTCAAACGTCTATCTTCTGGCAGTAATCCCTCACTAATCCCAAAGACCTTAGTAAAAAGAGCAAACATCACAATCTGAAAACCAATAGTCATAGCTGTAGAAGAATACAGCAGACTGTGAACTTTAGGACTGGGTAATAGGGATAAAGTTGCCAATAAACCAGCCAAAATTAAAAAGATACCAGGGTAGAAAAAGAGCCAACGGGGACTATACATCAATAAGAAACGTAAGTGTCTCCAACCATCACGCCATGTATTGAGATGAGGAGGACGACTACGACCATCTGGAGATAAAGTAGTAGGTACTTCCGTAATTTGCATTTTGTGTAGAGTGGCTTTAACTACCATCTCGCTAGCAAATTCCATCCCTGTAGTTTGTAACTCTAAAGAAGTAATTGCATCTTTGCGGAAACCTCTCAACCCACAGTGAAAATCGTTACAGGGACTACCAAACAGTAATTTACCTATACCAGTTAAGACAGGATTACCTAGATAGCGGTGTAAAAAGGGCATTGCTCCTGATGCAATCCCACCTTTAAAGCGATTACCCATCACTAAATCGTAACCGTTGCGCAACTTTTTAATAAAAGGATTGAGGTTACTAAAATCATAACTATCATCAGCATCACCCATGATGATATACTTGCCTCTAGCTGCTTCAATACCACCTTTGAGCGCGCTACCGTAACCTTTGGCGGGAACATTAACGACTCTAGCGTTGAGTCTCCGAGCAATATCTTGTGAACCGTCATTACTACCGTTATCGGCAATGATCACTTCACCTGCAAGCTCGTTTTCGATAATAAACCGCTGTGCTTTTTTAATACAAACTGCCAAAGTTTCTGCTTCGTTTAAGCAGGGCATGATAATGGAGACTTCGAGTGCGCTAGCTGTTTCTACTCGCTCTACGCGTCTGCTGACTGGAGTTTCTCTTGTGCTTATATTACCCAACATGATTAATCCTCTGTATTGATGATTATGATGATTAGTAAAAAGTCTCAGACCTAATTTTTTGATTTTTCATTGGCAGATACTTCTTGCTCCGATGCGCCTGATTCAATAGCTAAACTAAAAAAAATAAAATATGAGATAACTACCAAATCGAAGTTGGGAATTAAGTTAAGTATTTAGGTTAAAACGCTTATTCAGTAAGGTTTGTAGAAAAGAATATAATTTTCTCAAAAACCAATAGCGTTTACAGCCTCAGAAAATTAAAAATGTAATCTAGTTTTTTACATTTATCTGTATTTGAACTATGGTTATAAATACAATTAATTAATATTCTGGCAAGGTATTTTTTAGCATAAAAAGTAAAAAAAATGAATAAGGATAGAGCTAATAATGATAATTAAGCTTCTATTAATAAAGGTAGCTAACCAGTGTAAAAGTCTGGTGAATAAAATCGACAATGTTAGGAAAAAGCACTAAAGCTGTAAAAAAATTACTACAGCATCAACATTAACTATCATCAGAGTTTAGCTTCTTAGAGAAAAAAATAAAAAACTCGATATAGGAATTAATAAACAATACTTTGATAGATAAAAAGCTAATTTCTTTCTGAAGACGCAGTTTATAAATAAAATTTGTCAATAAAATATAAAATATCGATTGAGCAAACAATAATTGAAAACCCAAAGTCCTTGAGTCATCCCTTACCCCATGCAATTTAAGCAACAAGTCATCGCCTTGGTGTTGTTAAGCGCGATCGCAGTTTTGACAGTGATTTCAACAGTCGTGCATCTTTTCACCGAGTCTTGGTGGTTTGAGATGGTCGGTTTTAGGCAAGTGTTTTGGCAACGGCTAATTTGGCAAGTAGTTATCTGGATATTAACGTTTGGGATATTTGTTGTTTTTTTGGGGTTTAATTATTGGTTAGCGTTACGATTGACAGGCAAACGGCGATTTCGGTTTTTAGAGACAAGTGAATTTGAACCTTATACCGCCAAAATAGCGAATTATATCGCTGCTTTATTAATTTTTTTGACTTCTCTCAGCCTTGCTAATACTAGTGCCGCTAATTGGCCAGTGATGCTCAAGTTTTTGGAGGCTACCGAGTTCAATCGTCTTGATCCTATTTACCAAAAAGATCTGGGTTTTTATCTCTTTCGCTTACCTCTGTTAGATAATCTGGAAAATTGGTGGCTGACGCTGTTAATTGCTGGCTTGATTTTAGCGGTATTAGTCTATGTTTTTAAGGGAATTATTCTGTTTGATTGGCGATGGAAAAATTTCATCATCGAAGATAAATGGCAAAAGCTAATCACCAAACCAATTAAAGTTCATCTTAGTTTATTACTAGCTGCGATCGCTCTGGATATTGCTTTTGATTTTTGGCTTGAACGTTACGAACTGCTGTATTCTCCTCATGGGGTTGTTTGGGGGGCAGCCTATACCGATACTCATGCTCGATTATTCGCTTACTGGGTGATGGTTGTGGCTTCGGTGTTATTGGGACTATGGTTGATTTTTGCTACTTGGTCAAATAGGTGGCAACTGCCCATCTATGGTCTTGGAGTCTATGTGGTAATCTTAATTCTGGTTAATGGGATTTATCCTGAACTACAACAGCGTTTTGTAGTTGAACCCAACGAACTAGCCAAGGAGATCCCCTATGTTAAACACAATATTGAGTTTACACGCCAAGCCTATGATTTAGCCAAAGTCGATACAAAAGATTACCAATTAAATTTAACAGGAAAAAATCAAGCTAACTTACTTGCAGAAAACCAAGCCACGATTGATAATATTCGCCTCTGGGACTATCGCCCCTTGTTGAGTACCTACCGACAACTACAAGAAATTCGCTTTTACTATAAATTTAACGATATAGATGTTGATCGCTATACCCTCAATGGTGATTATCGTCAGGTGATGCTTTCTCCCAGGGAATTTGATTATAGTCAAGTCCCTACTTCCGCTCGTACCTGGGTTAATAAACGACTCAAATATACTCATGGTTACGGGTTAGTGATGAACCCTGTCAACGAAGTTACTGCCGATGGTTTACCAGTATTATGGGTTAAAAATATTCCCCCTGTCTCCCAGACTGATTTAACTATTCAAGAACCAGCTATCTACTACGGTGAGTTAACCAACGACTATGTTTATACAGGCATGAACACCCCTGAGTTTGATTACCCCCGTGGAGATGAAAATGCTTTTATTAAATATGATGGTCAAGGCGGAGTCCCTATAGGTAATTGGTGGCGGAGATTAGCCTATGCCTATGAGCAAGCTAACTTAAAAATTATCATTTCCAATTACTTTACCCCCAATTCCCGTATTCACTACTATCGCAACGTTCGGGAACGAGTACAACACGTTGCTCCTTTTCTGCTTTTAGATAATGATCCTTACATGGTGGTGGTTAATGGCAGACTCAAATGGATTATTGATGCCTATACCACGAGCGATCGCTATCCCTATTCTGAAGCAGTTGCCCATGAACAAGAAACAGAATTAATTACCAACAGCAATATTAACTATGTTCGTAACCCAGTTAAAGTTGTTGTCGATGCCAAAGATGGCACAATGGACTTCTATGTGGTCGATGAAACTGAACCAGTTTTAGCTACTTATCGTAAAATCTTTCCTGATTTATTTAAAAGCAAAGCAGCAATTCCCCCAGAAATTCAAGCTCATTTCCGCTATCCCCAAGATCTCTTCACCATTCAAGCCAAAATGTACTTGAGTTATCACATGGAAGACCCACAAGTATTTTACAATCGCGAAGATGAGTGGCGATTTGCTACCGAACTCTATGAAGGGCAACAGCAACAAGCTGAAGCTGACTATTTAATCATGAAACTACCAGAGGAAGCTCAAGAAGAATTTGTTTTAATTTTGCCTTTTACTCCCGTTAATCGCGATAACATGATTGCTTGGATGGCTGCTCGTTCAGATGGACAAAATTACGGTAAACTGCGGTTATACGAATTTCCCAAACAAGAACTAGTTTATGGCCCTTTCCAAATCGAAGCTAGAATCAATCAAAATCCAGAAATTGTTGAACAAGTAACATTATGGAGTCAAAGAGGTTCACGGGTAATTAAAGGTGATATCCTAGTCATTCCTATTAATGGCTCATTACTTTATGTCGCTCCTCTGTATTTGCGCGCAGTCCAAGGAGAATTACCTGAATTAACCCGTATTATCGTCGCTTATGATAAACAAATTGTCATGACTCCTAGCCTGGAACAATCTCTGGCTGCGGTATTCGCACAAATTCCCCCAGAATTAGAATCATCAACTACCCTAGATTCGCCTTCTCAGCAATCTGCTTTAGAAATCTATCAACAAGCACAACAAGCTTTGCAAGAGGGTGACTGGGTTGAATATGGACGTTATCAGCAGCAATTAGAAGATATTTTGCAAAAATTGGAGTAAAATCCTGAACATACTTTTATCAAATCATTAGTCTTCCAACTACAGCCACTTCCAAGGTACTTTAATCTCCACATGGCATTTCTTCCTAGTTCTCGATCCTTAGCTTTTTTGGCACTAAAAAATATTTATCAACAGCAAGCTTACACTGATATTGCCTTAAATCGCGTCCTCAAGCCTGTAGATAAGTCAGGAGAAATTAGCCAAGCTGATCGAGGTTTTGCCTGTGAATTGGTTTATGGAATTGTCCGTCGTCAGCGTACTTTAGACGCATTAATTGATTCATTAGGTAAGAAAAAAGCTGCCCAACAACCCCCAGACTTAAGAATTATTCTGCATCTTGGCTTATATCAGTTGCGCTATTTAGATCGCATTCCTGCTTCTGCTGCTGTGAATACCAGTGTGGAATTAACTAAAACTAACGGTATTGCTAAACTTAGTGGCGTAGTTAATGGTTTATTACGTGCCTATATTCGTCAAAGTGCATCTGGTGATCCTTTACAACTACCTGATGATCCTATCCAGAGACTAGGAATATTACACAGTTTCCCTGACTGGATTGTTGAGACTTGGTTGAAACAATTACCCCTTGAAGAAGTAGATCACTTACTCGCTTGGTTTAATCAATCTCCCAAAATCGATCTGAGGGTAAATACTCTTAAAACCACAATTACAGAAGTCGAAACCGCATTGATCAATGCTGGCGTGACTGTGACTCGTATACCAAGCTTACCCCAAGGATTAAGAATAGAAAATGCGGGAGCAATTACTGAATTACCTGGATATAAGCAGGGGTGGTGGATAATTCAAGATGCTAGTGCGCAATTAGTGACGCATTTACTAGATCCGCAGCCTGGAGAAACGATTATTGATGCTTGTGCTGCTCCTGGTGGTAAAACCACTCATATAGCCGAATTAATGGCAGATAGAGGTCAAATTATAGCTTGCGATCGCTCTACTAAAAGATTAAAGAAAGTTAGGGAAAATGCTACCCGATTACAGTTGCAGTCTATTCAAATTCAAGCAGGAGATAGTCGCAATTTGGAGCAATTTGCTAACATAGCCGAGAGAGTATTGTTGGATGCTCCTTGTTCAGGCTTAGGGACTCTCCATAAACGTCCTGATATTAGATGGCGCAAATCATCTGAGTCAATTCAGGAACTTGTTAGTTTACAGAGACAACTATTAGAACAAGTAGCCACTTGGGTAAAACCAAACGGTATTTTAGTTTATGCTACCTGTACTCTTAATCTTTGGGAAAATGAAAAAGTAATACAATCATTTTTGGAACAACATCCCAACTGGAGTATTCAATCTCCCGCTGATATGACTACTAAAAACTGGGTAACACCAGAAGGCTGGATTAAAATTTATCCCCATCGTCATAATATGGATGGATTTTTTATGGTGAGATTAGTACGAGACTGGTGAGATGTGGAGCAAAAAAATAAGAAAGATGAAACAAATTTTGAAAATTCTGATCGCTGCTGCTTGGATCGATGGTGTGATTCAACCAGAAGAACGAGCTTATTTACGTCGTGTAGCTCAAGATTTTCAACTAGCTGAAGATCCTGAAATTCAACCCCTGCTGTCGGAATTAAAACCCATTCAAGCTGTTGATTGTTATCAATGGCTAAACGAATATTTTGGCGAAAATCCTTCTTTAGAAGACTATCAAGAATTGCTAGAAAAAATTAGTGGTTTAATCTACAGCGACGGTTATGTGGATGTGCGAGAAGCCAAGTTAATTGAAATGATTAACAGTTGTGATCCTAATAATCCAGATTGTCATAAGTCCATCTTGGATAAACTATTACGAAAAATTCAAAAGCTCTACAAAGCAGCAGTGGAACAACAGGTTTAGTCAAGTCAAAAGTCAAAATTCGGGCGGTCAACATTTGGAGGAAACCTCCAAATTACGCCCTCAAAAAGTCAAAAGTTTTTCAATGTTTTTTCACTCAATTAAATTGTGATCGCAATTCTAAGGAAATGTCCAAATTCCTACAGAAAAAGGTTTTAGTTAAGCCAAATTTCAACGAAAGAACAAGCACACGACTTGGCAAAATTTAATACCAATTACGAAAAATAAGGCTTTTAGCACTTGTAACCATAAGCTCAAATTTTGTTAACTAAAAACCAAAATTGCCAAGTCGTGCGAACACATTTTGCACTAGTCAAGTTTTTGATTAATAGAAAAGCAAAGGGAAAGATCATTTTACCTTGATTGTAGGCAAATAAGATAAGAGCGAATCAGCTACTTTTGCCGTCTCTAGTTAGAAGCTGCAATATTTTGCTCTTCATAATCTGTCCAAACAGCACCCTGTTGAACTATAAAATCGATAAAAGCCTGAATCCGTGGTGAAACCAATCTTCGCTCTAAATAAAGTGCCGTAAAAGGCACAGATGGCGGTCTGTAATCAGCCAAAACTTCTTCTAACCCACATTCGGCAGCCCCACAGATGAAATACGAAAGAAATCTCCCAAAACCC
>CAYMWC010000157.1:0-13773 GCA_964393695.1 uncultured Pleurocapsa sp. | reverse complement strand
GTCCCCAAGTCCCCAAGTCCCCAAGTCCCCAAGTCCCCAAGTCCCCAAGTCTTCTAACTTCTGACTTCTGACTTCTGACTTCTGACTTCGCTGTTATAGGTTATTAGGTTAAACCAGACCTGTACCTTTACCTCCAGGAGTATTTATATCTTCTAATTCTTCTCTACGTTCAGCTTTTTCTGCTTCGATTATCTCTTGGCGATCGCCTGGTTCTTCGTAATACATTTCAGGCTCGATCGCGTAATTATTGGCTAAACCTTCGCGATCTACTGTATAACCAGCAGTTGTATCTAAGTCTCCTTCTTTTTCGGGAGTTTTCTTAAAATTATCGCCTTCTCTTTCCATTCTGGCTGCTGTTTCAGCTGGAGTGATGGCGCGATCATAATGAGTGTCGTTGTTTTCTTTGTTTTCCATGATTTTTGTCTTCAAAGTATGAGTATATTTAAAAATGTGAAAATGTGAACAGAATAGAGTTTTATAGATTTGAATTATTTATCAATATCGGGAACAATATCAGGACGTTCTTTATCTTCCCAGCCAGGAGGACGTTTGGAGTTGTACCAGGCGATTGAGCCAATTGTGGTTGCTGCAATAAAACCTAATACTAAAACTGCTGTTGCTGCATAAGGAAAATGAGGTTCGTTAGTAGCAACTTGTAGTAAAAGATTCATAAGTTTATTTTCCTTTATTTCTAAACTGCTCTAAATTTATCTTGTAGATTGTTGCTTTTACATCTTTCTTGCTATAGATCAACGATCTATCTGAAGATAGATTAGCAAGTAAAAACTCGATAGTTGAAAGTTAAAAGTTATAGTTTATATTTCAAAATAATAATTAATAAACAGTATTGCTATATATAGCAATACACATTAACGTTAGGACATTTTTAAAATTGCTATTTGCTACTTGCTACTTGCTACTTGCTACTTTCGAGCCGATAATCTATGTGTCCTAACTTAACTTGGTACGGCTATATCTTGTGATAGATAGCAATTATTAATTATCATTGATAAATTTAAATTGTAATAATTGACTAGCAAAAAATCCATGTATTTGGGTGATTAAACAGTCGATTTAAAATAAAAATTTGCTCATAATTTTGTAGATAAAGTAAATCTTGCATCTACACTGTTATTTTGTAACTTTTGATTCAGCCAGCTTACTGATAACGGTCTAAGTTTAGAGGAGAACAATAATGACAGATAATTTATTAACTCGCGGTCAATTAGAAAGACAACTATCTCAAAACATTCAAGCATTTTATCGCCGTCATTTAGAACATCAACCTTCAAAGGTTACTTGTCAGCTTTTTGATTCCAAGCTTGCCATAATTATTGAAGATTCAATTACTAATACAGAGCAAATTTTGGTTGATGAAGGTAAAAGTGATCTGGCTCAAAAAGTACGCACCAATTTAGACGATGCTATTCAACCAGAATTGAAGCAATTGATTGAAGAAACCGCCAAGGTTAAAGTAATTGATCTGCTGAGTGATGCGACTTTAAACACTGGACGTACAGGAATTATTGCTGTTTTAAGTGAAACTCCCAAGGTACGCAATCCAGAAAGTGTTCCTCAGTTAGGAACCAAAGGTCAAAAGAAAAGTTAAAAGTAAAAAATTAAAAGTTATAAGAAAGGTTTGGATTAGGGCTATTTTTTTTTGATTATAATAAACCAATTAAATACCTGACAGCTTAAGCCCCTTCCTTCTTCCTGCAATATGAATACAAAAAACATCAAAATCAAGAAAATTGAATCACTACTTTCTCAAAAAATTAAAGATATTTATCAACAACAATTGGATCATCAATTAAAGAGTATTTCTTATAGGTTATTTGAGCGTACTTTAGTTATTACCTTAGAAGGTACAATTACCTCTCCCGAAAAGCTACTCAAAAACAACAATCATCTTTATTTGGCAAAACAAGTAAGAGAAGCGGTTGATAATGTAATTCATCCTCAAATTCAAAAAATTATTGAAGAAGTATTGAATGTTAAGGTAATCGATTTTTTAAGTGATACCACTATTGATAACGATATAACAGGAGCGATCGCAATTTTTGAATTTAACTCAAACGACACTTGAGACAGCTATAAATCTTAGATTCTAGCTCTTCTATCAAATAGGGTTTACAAAGATAATCATCACACCCTGCTTCGATAATTTGACTTTGATCTTCTGGTCTTGTTAATCCTGTAACGGCAACAATTGAGATATGATCCAGAGTTGTATCTTGTCTAATTATCCGCGTAATATCTAGCCCGTTGAGTTTTGGCATTACGATATCTAGCAAGATAATATCTGGTTGCAGATCGTAGATCAAATCTAAACATTTGTCACTTTCATCTGTAACTGCACAGCGCATTCCTAAAGATTCAATCACACAATTAGCCAGCAATAAATTATCAGAATCGTTATCAACAATCAATACTAGAGGTTGATAGCTTTTAGCTTGCTTTCTGGAATTTTGCTTCAACGTAGGAGAGTGCATATTTATAAGTAAAAAGTTTCTATATTATTTAATAGAAGCACTCTTAAAGTGGCAAGAAAGCACCCTGGAAGACTGGCTCTAAAATTAACTAAGTTAGAAATTTTGACCTTGGCTCTATTGAGGAAAGTAAAATCTAAGCTAGAAAAGTTTAGTTATGTGTATCCTACTAAAAATTGCTAATCATTTCAACACTTCTTAATTATTTATTGGGGACTGATGACTGATGACTGATTACTTAACTAATCCTGCTCGTAAAGCTCTAACTGCTGCCTGAGTACGATCATCAGCACATAGTTTATTAAGAATGTGACAAACGTGGGTTTTTACTGTTCCTATAGTAATATAAAGTTTTTGAGATATGTCAGCATTGCTACAACCAGCTACAATTAATTCCAAAACTTCCAATTCTCTATCTGTTAACGGATAAGTTTGGATTAGCTGCTGATATTCGTCTGCTACAGCTGTAATTGCTTGAGTATCATCTTCTGCTTGAGTTTGAGAAACAGAAGCACCTACAGGTGAAGAAGTAACTTGAGTAGATTGAGCTTGTTTGAGAACAATTCTGGCTATAGCAGGATCGATCCAGGCATTTCCTTCGTGGGTGTTGCGTATTGCCTGAACTAAGGTATCCATGCTCACGTCTTTAAGACTGTACGAATCTGCACCAGCAGCGAATGCAGCCATCACTGAATCTTGGCTATCGTGCATCGTCAACATCAGTATTTTAGTGTCAAAGTTTGAGTTTTCCTCTTGATACTTCTTGAGTCTTTGGGTCACCTCAATACCATCTATATCTGGTAAGCCAAT
The DNA here is from genome assembly GCA_964393695.1 of uncultured Pleurocapsa sp. Classification (GTDB taxonomy): domain Bacteria; phylum Cyanobacteriota; class Cyanobacteriia; order Cyanobacteriales; family Xenococcaceae; genus Waterburya. The sequence goes on along the minus strand of CAYMWC010000157.1, from coordinate 10,474 downwards.
ATCTACTAAGACAACATCGGGTTGATGAGTTTTTGTTTTGTTTAAGCCATCGTTGCCATTAGCAGCACTATCGACCATATCTATATCTTCATACTGTTTTAGGGCAGCACACAAACCGATGCGACTTAAATCGTGATCTTCAATTACAACTACGCTAATTTTACTCATCTTTACCAATAAAAACTCTCGATTAAACTTTGTATTTTTTTAGTTATTGTTTATTTCAATTGTTGTTTGTCTAGTTGGCTCTAGACAGTAAATCTATTACTCTAAATCTATTACTTTAGAATATCTAACATCTAATTTTTTATTTCATCACCCTTAAGATATATATCCTACAACCTAGAAAATATTAAATTTTTGGTATAAATTCGCAATCTAGTAAATTAAATGATTAGTAGCTTATCTGAGCAACAATTTTTTTTGGCAACTACCTATATGCATACTCAAGGGATTATTTCTTTTATGCCTCATGGAATGTGCTATTTGTGGCAGCCCTGGCTAATGGGATTGCATTTGGTTAGCGATGGGCTTATTGCCTTATCATATTTTTCAATTCCTTTTATTTTAGTATATATCCTCGATAAGCGAACCGATATTCCTTTTAACGTTATTTTTTTACTATTTGCTGCTTTTATTTTATTTTGTGGTACTGGTCATGCTATTGATATCTGGACGTTGTGGCATCCTAATTATTGGTTATCAGGTTGGATCAGACTAGCAACTGCTTTAGTTTCTTTAGCAACAGCGATCGCTCTAGCAGTTAAAATTCCTCAGATACTAACTTTACCTTCACCTACACAAGTAAATGAGATTAATCAGGATCTAGAAGCCAAAGTTGGGGAATTAGAAGCCCAAAAAGCCATTATTCGTCAACAAGAATTATTTTTACGCAATATTTACGATCATGTTCAAGAAGCTATTTTTGTGGTGGATATCGAAGCGGATGACACATTTCGCTATCAAGGATTTAACCCTGCTGCCAAGAGATTAACTGGAATTGAAGAGGTGATTGATAAAACTACCCAAGAGATTTTAACACCAGAAACAGCAGCCTTAGTTGAACAACGCTATCGGCAATGTGTTCAAGCAGCAACCAGTATTGGGTATGAAGAATGCTTATACTTTCAAGACCAAGAAAGCTGGTGGTTAACTAACCTCAATCCTATCAAAGATGAAACAGGTAAAGTATATCGGCTCATCGGCACGAGTTTAAACATTACTGATCGCAAACAAGGAGAAATTGAATTAGACCATGAAAAGAATTTTCTCCAAGCACTATTAGATAACTTGTCTGATGGTATTGTATCCTGCGATCGCGATGGCGTACTAACACTATTTAATCAGGCTACTAAAGAATTTCACGGGCTTCCTCAACACAATATCTCCAGCGATCAATGGGCTGCATACTACGATCTTTATTTATCTGACGGCAAAACCCTGATGTCCCAAAAGGATATTCCTCTATTTAGGGCATTGCAAGGAGAATCTGTTAGAGATGTACAAATGATGATCATTCCCAAACAAGGAAAACGTCGCACCTTGTTAGCTAATGGTAATCCGATCATTGATCAACAAGGTAATCAAATTGGCGCAATAGTAGCCATGCGCGATATTACCGAGTTAAAATATATCGAACAAGCTTTATGGGAAAGTGAGGCTCGATTTTTAGAAACTTTTACTCATGCTGCTGTTGGGATGTCAATTGTGGCTTTAGATGGTAGTTGGTTAGAAGTTAATCCAGCCTTATGTCAGATATTAGGTTATTCGGAAGCAGAGTTACAAGTTACTGATTTTCAAGCAATTACCTGTCCTGAAGATTTGGATAACGACTTGGCAAAAGTACAACAGTTGTTGTCTGGAGAAATCTCCTTTTACCAGATGGAAAAACGCTATATACATAAACAAGGTAATCTGGTTTGGATTAACTTAAGTGTGTCTTTAGTCAAGGATCAATATGACCAACCCTTATATTTTGTGGCTTTAATCGAAAATATTGATAAACGTAAACAGGCAGAACAAGCATTAGCTCAATTAAATGAGCAATTAGAAACTAAAGTACAACAACGTACCATTGAATTACAACAGGTCAATAATTTACTATTTGGGGCAACCGAACAACTAAAGAAAAGCAACCGTGAACTAGAACAATTTGCCTATATAACTTCTCACGATCTCAAAGCACCTTTGCGAGCGATCGCTAATCTCTCGGAATGGATTGAAGAAGACTTACAAGACAAGCTAGATGACGATACCAGAAATAACATGAACCTGCTACGAAGTAGAGTTTATCGCCTCGAAAATCTCATTAATGGATTACTAGATTATTCCCGTGTTGGTAGACTAAAACTCGAACCTCAGTCTGTAGATGTTGGCAAAATACTAACAGAAATCATCGATTATTTAGATGTTCCTGCCAATTTTACAATTGAAATTCAGGGAGATATGCCGACTTTGATCACCGAAGTAATTCCTTTACAACAAGTATTCAATAATTTAATTAATAACGCTCTCAAACATAGCGATTGCGATCAGGGCAAAATAACCATCTCAGCCAAAGAACAGGATGATTTCTACGAATTTGCGATCGCTGATAACGGTAAAGGTATTGATCCTAAGTATCACGAGCGCATATTCACCATTTTTCAAACCCTCGAAGCCCGAGACACCAAAGAAAGTACGGGAATTGGTCTAGCGATCGTCAAAAAAGCAGTGGAAAATCAAGGCGGCAAAGTCTGGGTAGAATCTCAACTGGGGAAAGGGGCGGTTTTTAGGTTTACTTGGAGGAAGGAAGAAGAAATCGATAGTCTTTAAAAATCAGAAACCCAAATCTAAACCCTCTTTCACAATTTATGACTTTCAGATGATACTTTCAATTAAATAACTAAGTAATATAGACTATTATAAAAACTTTTTTAATATCGATATGAATATCAACAAAATTAATGATTACTACATTCTTCCCTTCTTCCTTTTACTTTAAAAAAAACCTACCATACTGTAGTTAACCAATTTAAGAGTTAAATGATGGCAGACCGAATAATTAATATTTTATTGGTGGAGGATGACGAGGTTGATATCATGAATGTCAAACGAGCGTTCAAAAAATACAAAATAACCAATCCCCTGTATATAGCAGGAAACGGCTTAGAAGCCTTTGATATGCTACGCTCACAAAACGGACACCCTCCTAAAGTACCACAGACAAGAAGGTTAATATTATTAGATCTCAATATGCCAAAAATGAACGGTATAGAGTTTCTCTCTGCATTAAGAAAGGATCGGGAGTTAAAACGAACTCCTGTGATTGTTCTGACGACCTCTGATGAGGATAAAGATCGGATAGAGGCTTATAATTTGAACGTTGCAGGGTACATACTTAAACCCGTTACCTTTGGCAATTTTGCTGAAGTAATGATGGCGTTAAATAAGTATTGGACTTTGTGTGAAATACCGTAACAGTCATCAGGGGAAAACAAGTAATAGGTAATAGGTAATAGGTAATAGGTAATAGGTAGAAACTAGAAACTAAAAACTAGAAACTAGAAACTAAGAAGTAATCAAATGAATGAATGAATGAATGAAGAACAGTTTTCAATACTATTGGTGGATGATGATGAGGTCGATCGCTTGACGGTAAAGCGAGCCTTAAAGAAAGCTGGTTTTTCTGCTAGTTTAATGGAAGTAGAAAATGGTCAAGAGGCACTTTCACAACTGAAAATTCAAAGAAATAATTTAGCAAGGCTTTTAGAATCTAATAGTCCTGCTGAAAAATTTGATTCCCATGCTGATATTTTTGATTTGATTTTACTTGATTATCGTTTACCAGATATTAATGGTTTGCATTTAATTGCAGAAATTAAAGCGTTAGATATAAATTTACCTGTAATTATTTTAACAGCTCAAGGAGATGAAGAAATCGCTGTCGAAATTATGAAAGCAGGCGCAGCAGATTATTTATCAAAAGCCAAAATTGAACCAAATAATTTAGCTAAGGCAATTAGTAATGCTATCCGCATCCATAAAGCAGAACAGGCAGTAGAATTAGCAAATCAACGTCTTCGGGTTAGCAATGAATTATTACTTTTAAAAAACCAAGAATTAAAAAGACAACAGCAGCAAATTAAGTCACAGAATCTTAAATTGCAAGAAGCTTATCATCTTAAATCTCAGTTTTTAGCAACGATGTCCCATGAATTGCGAACACCCATGAATGCCATTATGGGTTTCTCTCAACTGTTACTACGTCAATATCCCGAGCCTCTTTCCCAACAACAAAACAATCTCGTCACGCGAATTTTTAATAATAGTAAAAATTTGCTTGATATGATCAACGAAATGTTGGATTTTTCTAAAATTGAAGCAGGAAAATTAAAATCAACCCCAGAAAAATTAGATTTAAATAATTTAATTGATTTAACTGTAGAAGAATTACGCTCTTTAGCAGCCCAAAAACAACTTAATTTAATAACTGAAATTAATTTAATAGATAACTGTTTATTTCAAGATTATAAATTTATTAAACGGACTTTGATCAACTTACTTTCTAATGCTATTAAATTTACAGAAGTAGGAGAAGTAAGAGTAAAAGCCTGGGAAATAGACGCAACAACAATTGCGATCGCTGTTATTGATACAGGAATTGGTATTGCACCAGAAGATCGAGATAAAATTTTTCAGGCTTTTCGCCAAGCAGATCAAAGCTTTACACGTCAGCATTCAGGCACAGGTTTGGGTTTGGCAATTACTAAATCTCTAGTCAAAATGATGAGGGGCAAAATTTTATTGGATAGCAATCTAGGACAAGGATCGACTTTTACTGTAGAAATCCCTCGCAGGTATGATGTGTAAATTGAGGATAAGTACTTACTATATTTCTTAGGTAAACAATCGGGTATTTTAATCTATAAAATAGACAAGCGAAATTTACTTGTTATTTTTTCATGCATACTTAATTTAGATTAATCTTTTTTTTAATAAATAATGTCTGTTACGTCAACTATTAAAGGTAACTATATTTTAGCTGTAGATGATATACCTGATAATCTTTTATTAGTTCAATTAGCCCTGGAACAAGAAGGACATCGAGTTATTTTAGCCAATAATGGCGAGACAGCATTAAGACAAATTAAACAAGCACCTCCCAGTCTGATATTACTAGATGTGATGATGCCTGGAATGGATGGTTATGAGGTGACAAGACGCATTCGTCAAGATCGAAATATACCTTTTATTCCTATACTTCTAGTTACTGCTCGGGAAGAATCTAGTCTAGTTGAAGGATTAGATGCAGGTGCAGATGAATTCGTCCGCAAACCTTTTCAAATCGACGAATTACAAGCAAGAGTGCGCTCAATGCTACGTCTTAAGGAAACTATCGATCAAAGAGAAAACTTTGTTTCTTGTTTGACTCATGACTTACGTACTCCCCTAGTAGCAGCTAACCGAATGCTCGATCTCATTAACCAGCAAGCCTTTGGTGATATCACTTGCGAGCAGCAAGAAGCGATCGCCAATATTGTCAAAAGCAATCAAAATATGCTGGAAATGCTCAATACCTTGCTGGAAACCCATCACTATGAATTAGGACAGAAAATTCTCAGTTTTATTCCTGTAAACTTACAACAGTTAATTTCTGAAGTTGTTACCGAACTTCAACCTCTAGCGATGGAAAAAAATATTGAACTGCAATATGATTTAGCCAATGAAGTTGCTGAGATTCAAGGCGATCGCTTGGAATTACGCCGAGTAATTACTAATTTAATTGGCAATGCGATCAAGTTTACCGATATTGGTAGTGTCAAAATATCTCTATCGCAAAACGAGTCAGAAGTTATAGTTCAAGTAGAGGACTCAGGAATTGGTATTTCTCCTGAAGATCAAAAAGCGATTTTTCAACGATATCATCAAGGAAAACACAGACGCGCAGGCAAAGGCTTAGGATTATATCTCTGTCAACAAATCATCAATGCTCATCAAGGAAAATTGACAGTGCGATCGGGTAGTGGAGGCGAAGCCTCATCGCCATCAGATAAAGGCACAACTTTTACTTTTTCGATTCCAAAATGAGGGATGAAGTAGTTACTGATTACTGTTTTTAAGCTGTTAGCTTCTTACGTGGTTCTCTAAGCTTGGGAGACCCAAGCCTAGCCCACGCGCTCTTAGCTGCTCTTTTACTTCCTACTTCCTACTTGCTACCTTTTTGGCTACTTGCTACTTGAAGAGCGCAAGCCTTGCCCCCTACTTTGGTGACTGCTATACAGTTGCTTTGGCTTTCGACCAAACACCATTTTCGTCTTCGTCGTATTTTTCTTGAATAGTTGCCCAAGCCTGTTGTTCAGCTTTCATTTCATCATTAGTTTCATTGAAAACCTGGTTGTAACTTTCAATAAAATCTTGCTGTGCTGCTTCAGACAAGTGAGAGCGAATTTCAGGAGATAGATCTTCTACACCGTCACATTGACCAGGACAAGGACGAGGTAGAGTAGATTCATTAATATGAATTTCTTCACCACCTGCACTTTCAATCAATAACTGATATTCACCAGATTTGTTAGCAGGAACTTCTGCCATTAATAAAAACTCACCTGCTTTAACACGGGTTTCGTAAACTGCTGCTTTTTCTTCTGGCATTCCTAAAGTAGCCAAAGCGGAAGCTAATCCTGCTCCAGCACTACCAGCGATCGCACCTGTAGCTGCTCCCAATAATACTGAGGTAATTGGGCCTGCTGCGACTACAGAGCCAATAAAGGGAATAAATAATACTCCCACGCCAGTAAAAAGACTAAGAAGAGAACCAAATAAAGAGCCAAAAACAGCACCAGTACGTAAGCCTCCAAGAATAACATCTTTTTTGGAGATAAAACCAGCAATACGGCTTTGGGACTGAAAGTTTTGACCCATCACTGAAATATGGTCTTGAGGGACACCGCGATCAATTAGACGACGGACAATATTGTCTACTTGTTGTTCTTCTTTAATCACGGCAGTGATAGTGCGCTCTGCTGTATATGTTTCTGTCATCTTGCTTAAATACTGTTTAATGATTTTTGATGTTTTGGTTGTTAAGAAGAAAGAAGGAAGAATATGATTACTTCCAACTTCCAACTTTTGACTTTTGACTTTTAACTTTTGATGTTATACCCTTGTGGCTTGCCCTTATTATCCCGCCCTGACGGCTTGTCCTCGAATGGGGAGACGAATGGGGGTACTTTTGACTTAAGCATTTACTGCTGGTTGGGTTTCTGATCCAGGACGCTCGCCTCTCCCGTGTAAATTTTCACCTTCAAGAAAAGAACGCAGCATCCAAGCCATTTCTTCGTGCTGTTCCATTAATCCTGTTAAAAAGTCAGCAGTACCTTCGTCATGATACTTATCCGCACATTGATCGATGTTTTCTCTTAGACTACGAATAATTTGCTCATGATCTTGTACCAAGCGATCTACCATTTCGTTAGCGTTAGGAAGATCATTAGAATGCTCTTGGATGGTGCTGTATTGAATAAATCCTGCTGCTGTTCCTAAAGGATAACCACCTAAGGCGCGTACTCTTTCGGCTACAGCGTCAATACTTTCGGTTAGAGCGGTGTACTGTTCTTCCCACAATTGATGTAGAGTACGAAACTGAGGCCCTATTACATCCCAATGATATTTTTTAGTTTTAATTAGGAGTAGATAAAGATCGGCAAGATTGCGGTTCAATAATTCAATTACACCATGACGTTGTTCTTCGGTTAATCCAATATTTAACTTAGGCATAAAATTTTTATTTGTGTAACTTCAGTTCTTATTACAACAATTAGTCAAGCGATCGCACATCGGCAATAAGGAAGAATGTTTTGTTTGTATGTCTAACTGTGGATATAGTTATTAGGGAAGAAGAAAGAGGGAAGATGTTTATTACTGGTGAATAATTACGGGAGTACCTATTTTTGTCCAATCAAATAACCATTGAGCATCATTAATCGGAAGATTGACACAACCATGACTTACTGGTGTGCCAAAATTGTTATGCCAGTATGCGCCATGAAGAGCATAGCCACGATCAAAGTAAAGAACGCTAGGAACATTAGCAATATCGTAGTCTACACCGCGCATTCTATCTTGAGCATATTTTCTTTGGATGGTGTAAGTTCCTGGATAGGTCGGGGTTTCTGCTTTACCCGTGGAAACAATTGCCGTAAAGATTTGACTACTTCCCTGCCAAGCAAATAGATGTTGATCGGAAAGATCAATTTCAATCCAGGGCTGATTTGACTGCTTGAGAAGAACAATTTTTTGAGCAACTTTAGTTTCTATAGTTGTATTAGCTAAAGCTTTGCTAGCTGCTAGGCTAGAGGTGTTAATAAATAAGATAGCAGCGATCGCCAAAGGCGTGGCTGCGCCAATCACGAAGTGTGGGCGTAGCCCAATCGCTCCCATTAAATAGGTAATTATCCGTCCGAAAAAAGCTATCTTTCATTTTCCTGCACCTCCTTACGGAAAGTGACTTCACTAGGAAGATTTTTTCTATTTTTAGAGTAACAAAACAGTTTGAGTAACTTGTGAAGAATTTTGGGAAAATTAACACCTATTACTTATTACTTATTACTTATTACTTATTACTTTGTGCAAAAATATGTTTTTATTAATGTGGGTGCTAGGACAGGATTGCTAACCAACGATGGTACGCAAAAGCTTGAACTAATAATAAATAATATAGTTTTAGTCATTATTTTTGCCAAGTAAAGTAAAAAGATGCGCCTTCGCCTAATTTAGATTCTACTCTGACTTTTCCACCTTGACCTTCAACAATTTTTTTAACAATTGATAAACCAATGCCTGTACTTTCAATCGTATCTCTTGGTTGTAGAGTTTGAAAAATAGTAAAAATGCGATCGTGATATTGTGGATCGATACCTAATCCATCATCAGAGACACCAAACTCATAAAAATCATCTTGCTCTGTCACTGAAATAATAATTTTGCCTGAATTTTGAGGATGATATTTAATGGCGTTGCTAATGAGATTAAAAAAGACTTGTTGTAGTAACACTGGTTTTGTTGTCAAAGTGGGCATATTGGGAGCAACAACAATTTCAAATTCTGGTGGTGGCGATAAAGAATCGATCGCCTCATTAACTAAATTACCCACATTAATGGTTTTAACAGGGGTTTCGCGCCTACCGACACGGGAATACTCCAATAAGCCCTGAATTAAGCCATCCATCCGCTTAACTCTAGACTGCATTAACTGTAGTTGCCGTTGGTTTTCTTCGGGTATTTGACCTTCTAAATCTTCACTCAACCAAGAAGCTAAATTGGCGATCGCTCTCAACGGTGCTTTAAGATCGTGAGAAGTAACATAGGCAAAATTATCTAATTCTTGATTACGTTTTTTGAGCAACGAAGTAATTTTTACCAATTCTTTGTTGAGCCATTCTAACTCGATCGCTCTCTGTTTGAGAGATTGTTCTGCTTGTTTTTGTTGAGTCAAATCTCGCATCGCTGTAGAGATATACTCAATGCTCCCTGCTGAAGATTTGTGAGCTAAAATCAATTGTGAAACTGGTATTTCTTGCCCATCTCGGGTTAAAAGGGCAGTTTCTCCTAACCAACTCCCTTGAGCGATCGCTGTCGGAATTCCTTGTTCTTGAATAAGATTAAATGCCCACGGGGGATGATAATCTGCTATGGATAATTGCGATAAATCCCTAGCTTCTTTAATACCTATAATCTCTTGCATTCGAGGATTATTCCACATAGCTTGACCTTTTACAGTTGCCAACCCAATATAGTCTTCAGATGCTTCTAATACTTGAACTAATCGCGCTAATTCTGCTTCTAGCTTGGCTCGATTATTTAATTCTTGCCGTAAATTGCCCAGTAATTCTGCTTGTTTAATGGCGATCGCCAATTGGACTGCCAGTTTATCTAATAATTCTATTTCATCTGTTTCCCACTGACGAGTATTATGGCACTGATGAGCAATCAATAAACCCCAAAGAGTCGGATCATCATCGGGTAGAGATGAGGGAGTGAGTAAAATTGGGACTACGGCATTTGCCTTAACCTGAAATTCCTCTAGTAATTTAATATGACACTCAGAAAGTTGAGAATCATAAATATTATTAACCGCCCAAGTTTCTCCCCGTTGATATTTACTTGCACCTTGGTTTTGAAAACAGGTATCAGTTACTTTTTTTCCTAAAGACTTTTTCCAACCCAACTTTAGCGACTCAGCCACAACATCGCCACTCATATCTGGTGCAAAGCGATAAATTACCACGCGATCGCAGTTGAGTAAGATCCGCACTTCTCTAACCGCAGTATTTAAAATTTTGTTTAAATCTAACGACTGACGAATTCTTAATGCCGTTTCCGCAATTAACTGCTGCTGTCTAATATTATTGGTCAATAGTGATTGCAAATAATCTTGTTTTGACCTACTCCCCTGAATAGAATTCAGGGGATTCAAGGCTCAAACAGCAATTGC
>CAYMWC010000156.1:0-13808 GCA_964393695.1 uncultured Pleurocapsa sp. | reverse complement strand
GTCCCCAAGTCCCCAAGTCCCCAAGTCCCCAAGTCCCCAAGTCCCCAAGTCTTCTGACTCCTGACTCCTGACTTCCGCACTTAACGTTGAGGTGCATTATCAAAAGCAAGTGCGATCGCGTGCCAGGCAGGTTTGCGATTTAGTTGCTGATCTAAAGGTAAAGGTCGCTGAGTAGTACCATCTTGACGAAGATTTGTTTTTGTCCAAGTATAGCGATCGCTCAAACCCCAAGTAGATACGGCAATTACGGCTGGTTGTTCTAGAGCTACAGTCAGATAATCATGATAGGCTTGAGCGACAGTGCGATCGCGACTAGCAATATCGCCTTCGAGAAATCTATCTCTAACATCTAGTTCGGAAATAATAATTTTGAGATCCAAGTCAGCTACATCTTGAAGAAATTGACGAAGCTTATCGGGATTAAAATTATCATTTCTAGTCGCATCTAAATGAGCTTGAATACCCAAAGCCTGAATTGGAGTTCCTTTTGTCTTCAAATATCTTAGCAGTTTGAGTACAGCAGTTCTTTTAGCTTCGTCTTGTGGGATATCGTAGTCTAAGCCAAATTCATTATAGACTAGCAATGCCTCTGGATCAGCTTTGGAGGCGGTTTGAAAAGCAAGATCAATAAAATCTATACCCAAAAAATCAAGCCAACCAGGACATTTGACATAATTATCACCGTCCTTAATACCGCTAACCTTGGTATCGCGCAATCCATCTTCTCTACCATCCTCAACGTTAATTGCTTCATTAACTACATCCCAAGAATGAATTTTTCCTGCATATCTACCAGCTACAGTGCTGATGTGATCGGTAAGAATATTTGCTATCTCCTCGCTAGTCGTATTAGGATTACTAAATTTCTCTATCAACCACTCAGGACTGGTGCGATACCAAATTAATGGATGACCTCGTAATTGCATCTCATTTTCCGCAGCAAATTGGGCATAATAATCAGTTGTAGTAAAGTCGTATGTATCTTCGGTAGGACGGACACCTCCCCAATTCCAGTAAAAACCACCAACGAATAGATCACACTCTTGAATAAGTTGCAATTGAAATTCTAAATCTTGAATAAAATCCTGATATTTTGCTTGGGGAAAAGCCCCATATAATAGTCCTTTAGCAGCAGCGCGATCGCCCAAAGGAATTGTTTCATCTACAACCAAATCTTGTTCTAATTTTTCAGGTTTTTCAGGTTTTTTTAGGTCTTCTGTCTCGAAAATGGATTCTTTACCAACTTTTAATTTACCAGCTTTTACCAAAGCAGCAATACCTGCTAAAGCAGCTAAAATCAGCAAAAAAGTGCGTCTGGTTATTGATTTGCTTTTTCTGACCATTGTGTAAATTTTGTCTGTCAGTTTATTTTGTTAACTATTTAATATTGAAGAGGGAGAGATTTTAGGTCGATACCAAGTTAAATCTCTTGTTTGCTTTTTTTTCCATCTGTTTGTTATCTAAATGCAATCGAACTGTTACTAAGACAAACAAAAACCAATCATAACCAGGAAATATGATCGAAGTTTGAGAAAGATTACTGACCAAGATAAAAGTTAAAACAATCAGAGGCAAAACTGCTTCAGAACTTCGATTGCTCAATAATAATTTAATTGCCTGACCAATGTTGCTGAACAAGCACAAAATAAATAATAAAAATCCTACTAAACCGACGTTGAGAATAATATCTAAAAATCCATTATGAGCATGAACTGCCCAGTCTCCAATTAAACGTATGATTATGGCTGCGGGATTATCTGTACCTTGCCACGGTTGCCAAAAGCCAGAATAGCCATAACCCAACCAGAGTCGTTTTAAAACCCTACTCTCTATTAATAAATTCCATAAAGGGACTCGTCCTGTCAAAGTCAAATCTTTATCTAGCAAAGAAAAAGTATTGCTCAGGTTGCTAAATAACCAGATGCTTAGCATCCCAAATACAGACACAATCAATGTAAACAACAAATTAGCCTGTAAAAAATTAAGCTTTCTAAATATTGGTGGAATAAATACAATTACAATCAGAGACATAAAGACAATAAAAGCTCCAGCCGAATTAGCTAGCTGCATAATCACAATGCTGAGAGCCGAGAAAAACAGCGATCGCCAGCGATATTTTCGATTGTGAATTCCGTGTAGTAGCCATAAACAGGCAGTTAATGCCATCATATTTCCCAAATTAATAGGATGACCAATAGCTCCTGCCCAGCCTTTTTCCATTTGTCCCTCAGAAGGGACAAATATAGCTAGAAAAGCACTAAATAGAGCTACAAAGGTTTGATTCCAGCGCAGTAATTTAAAAAGTTCTTGCCAGGTGCATTTCCTAGCAAAGTAAACTGCAAAAATACTAATAAATGTCAAAGATATTGCTGCTTTAAAACTCAACCAAGCAGTTGAAGACCACAAAGCTGAAAAAATTATTAGACCAATATATATACCTAAATACTTTTGTTGAAAAAGAATTATTATATTTATCAAAACTTGTTTGAGGTGAACTCGCAACAAAATAAGTACAGCAGCATACACAAATAACAGTAAAAGACCTGAAAACAAACTCTTCTCAGGACTTCCCAATGAAGCTAAATCTAAATGGGAAAAAGGAAATAGTGTAACTCCAGATACAATAAATAGAAAAGTATAGTCAATTAATTGTTGGAAAGCTGAGGCTATAATCTTGTCTTTGGTTAGATAAAATAAGATAATAAAGCTCCCAACTAATCCAAATATTATTGCTCCAAAAATAGGAGGATATAGGATTAAGTCTTTCATCTTAGGTCTTGCATAACAGATTTTCGTTTAAAGCTTTTTGGTTATAGTTATAAACTATGTTTGTTGACATAATTCATTAATCTGTCAATACTATGAAAGTACTTGAAATTTCTTCTTAGCCATTGTTCGTCTTTATCCCACCACTTAAATTCTTGGAGAAATTCAATGGCAGATTGCTCGAATTTATAACGGATTAATTTTGCAGGTACACCACCATAAATAGCGTAGGCAGGTACATCTCTATTTACGACCGCTCCAGCAGCTATGATTGCACCGTCACCGATATTAACGCCCCCAAGAATCAAAACATTGTTACCAATCCATACATCATTGCCAATCTTGCAGGCTGGCATTTCATCTATATAATCTCGATCAGCAAAGGTAAATCCAATTTGTTTTCTGGTAGAGAAAAAAACTGGATGACTAGAAACAAAATCTCTAGTTGGATGGGTAGCCAAACCAATCGTACAGTTAGCTCCAATACAACAAAATTTACCGATAGAAGTTGTATATACTGTTGTATTATTAGCAATATAAGTATAAGAATCTATTTGAGATTCTACAACTAGAGATTGCTTTTCTACTTTAATATTTTTGGCTAAAGAAGAATCTCGACTGACAATTGCCGAATATTTTTGATCGATTTGAGAATACTTTAACTTGTTGTGCCACCAATTATATAAGTAGTGTAAGTGTTCTACAATTGGATTATTGAGGTTATTTTTTAGTAGTACCAGAAAATTAAACATCACTCACTAATTTTATCGAATAGTCAATTTATTTAAAATTTTGTTGATTTTTTTCTGTGCGCGTATTCCTAGATCCGTTTCAATGTCAAACCTATTTTTCTGATTTAATCTATCAGCGTGCTTATTTTGAATCACAAAAGCAGGATGAATCAAAGGAAAATGCATAGTTTCTGTTGGTAGATTGGCAAAAGGACTGTCTTCTAGGGTATGAGTCCCGTCTCTACTAAAACCAATATTAGAAATCAAATTCACTTTCGGGACAACGGCTAACCCACTCTGTATCCAACAAGCAAAAAGCCAGCGATAAAACCAACTATCCTTGTTACCTTCATAGGTAAGCTGAAAGTATTTTGACCAGTATTTAGCAGCTTTGCCAGTCACTAATTGCTCTGATAAAAAACTATTTCCCAGCTTTGGCCAGAGCTTCATCTCAAAATCATAATGTTGCCAAGCCCTTCTCCAGGTTGCCCATCCCCAACAGTCATGATAATCTGAATGGTAGTAACTATAATCTGTAACTTTAGTTCCAAACTGAAAATTAGTTCCAGCTATAGACATAATCCTTTGATCGTGGCGGTAATACTCCAATAGTTCTTCACAGTAGCGAAAAAACGATGGGTGAGGTAAACAATCATCTTCGACAATAATAGCTTCCGATACCTGCTCAAAAACCCAATTTAAACCACTAGTAACTCGTTTAGCACAACCTAAGTTTACTTCAGCATAGTTTTTTAATACTTCACAATCCCAATCAACTTGATTGATAATTTCTTTGGTTGCAGCACACTTTTTTGCTTCTTCAGGATTATCTGGACGAGGAGCATCAGCAATTACTAACAGTTGAGGAGGTTTGGCTTGGCGAATTGCCTCAAATACTTTTTTGGTTGTATCAGGTCGCCTGAAAATTATCAAAACAATTGGAGTTTTAAGCTGAAAATTAGACATCTTCTCTTTCTTGCTCTCGAAATCTAACTAAGGGTAATTATTTTTTGAACCTTGTTGACAGAAGCTGACATCCAGACAGAAAATTGACCCAATTTAGAACAATTTATAGCTTGGAAATCTTCAACGTCTTTGATAAATGAATTACCTTGGTCTTTGACTAGGGTTTGTAAAATCTGAGTTGCATATTGATAAAGTTCTAAATCGAACTGATTTTTTTCCTTGATCAGATTCAAAGTTGTTTGAGGAATTGAACTTTTAGAAAGTCGCTGCTTATTTTGATTTTTAACTTTGTAAAAAACATTGTTCCAACCAAAAACTTTCTTGAGCAGCATTAACGTTTTATCAAACTCCTCGACTGTGCCGACAACTGCAAAGTTATCTTTTAAATTCTTTTTTGCTTGCTCAAGTGTTTCACGAGTACATTCATTTTTTTTGAGCTCTAAGTTTACCTCCTTAATGTTCTTAGCCAAAAACCTTGTTTGATAATTATCTTCACCAGACCAACAAGCAAAGTCTTCGAGAGACACTTGTTGTTCTACAAGCTTTTGACCAAGGGGATGCCCCTCTTTCTTGAGCAGAAAAAAATAGTTAGAAATAAACCGCTCAACAGGGTCGCGCAGTAAGGTGCAATAAGCGCATGGTTGTGATAGTAATTGATGCCATCCCCCAAAAGTATGACCTTTAATTACTTTGATTTTTTGCTTGTCTGCTGTTGAAGAATTTTTTAATCTACTAACTGCCTCTGCATTTTCTTTAGGAGTGTAAATAGAAATAATATTTTTCGGGTTATATTGACGCTCAATCACTAAATGCAGGGTAGTACCGGCTGTTTTTGGAATATGAACAAAAACAACTATTGGCTCTGGTTGAGAGTTGATCATATATCTGCATTTTCTTAAGACAATAATGCAATTTTATTTAGTTAATATGAATATATAGGGAATTGACAACCAAAGCAAACTCATCTAAGATAATCTGTTCTTAATCTGATTTAAATAAATTAGATTTTGACGAATACGAAATGGCACAAATAATGCTTTAGTAAGCATCCAGCCATTCTTCAAAACTGGAGGATAGACAAGACAGGATAAGTGAGAAGAGATAGCATAGGATATTAAAGTGGCAAAAGCTGCCCCCATACCACCGTAATTAGGAATCCACATCGTATTTAAGATTACATTGGCTAATGCACCTAAAGAGGTTGCTATCAAACTGAAGCGAGTATAATTTTCTGTCATTAACCATTTACTTCGGGCGATTCCTAGAAATACAAATGGGCAAGACCAGATATGTAATTGTAATATTGCTCCTGCCTCAACATATTCTGAACCTAGTAAAGTAGTCGCTAAAGCATGTGAGAGCAAACTTGTGGTAACGGCAATTAGCAATGAAATCCAAGCGATCAAATCATATAAGAGTTGAATTTTGTTTTGGTATTCCTGCTGATTTTTTTGTTTAGCCTTAATCATCGAAGAACAAACTGCTGTAGGTACAAAATAACATTGAGGGATATTTTGTTTAGCCTTAATCAGTGAGGGATAAATTGAAGAACAAATTACTGTAGATATAAAATAACAAGGTTCAGATAATCTTACTGCTGCTGCATAATTACCTACGGCTTTATCTCCTGCCATATTACCCAGCATTATTTGATCAATTTTCATGTAGATCAAAATCATCACGCCAGACACAATTAATGGCCAGGAATCTTTTAGTAATTTTCTAGCTTGTGACCAGCTAATTTGCCAGCGAGAAATAGATTGATGATTTTGATAGTAAACCCAAATCATGCCAATTGCTTGTAGCACAAATTCGGCTAGATATACCCAAGCAAATGCTATTAGTGGGAATTTCCAGAAAATTAACAATAATTTGCTGCTACTCGTCAAAATTAATTGAGTGCTTCTAACTATAGCCATAGATCTTGATAAAACTTTTGACTGAAACCAAAAATCTATGATGTCAAAGGTAGAAAATATCAAACCGATGCTAATAATTAGCGTCATCCAGCGAATCTGAGTGTCACTATTAAAAATCCAAATGCTAACCCCAATTAGAATAATTGTAAATAAAGAAGCAATTAGCTTTAATAAAAAAGCTGTTCCCAATATTTCTTGGGTTGATTTTTTTTCTTGAACCAAATTGCGGACGACAATTTGATCTAAACCTAATTTAGCGATTACACCTATTAAACCTGCAAAGCTAAGACTGTAGCTTAATTTGCCATAACTTTCTGGGCCAAGATATCGAACTACACTAATGCCTACAAAAAAAGACAGAGCTATCATTAGAATGCGCTCTGCGGTTAACCACCCTATATTGGAAATAATTTTCTTGAGACTTGGGCTTAAATTTTTGTCTAATAATTTGAATTTGTTGAGCATTTGATGTTCAAAAATCAATCTCTTGTTTGCACAGCTTTTAGAGAATAACAGAAAAGTAGTTTTGGTTATACATTATATTGTCTACTTTAAAAGTAACCAAAGGAGCAGGGGAGAAAAGACAATTATAGCTGTAATCAACAATATACAAATAAATTTGCCTATCTACTTACTAGAGTTTTGCTTATCTTCAATCTAATCTTAATTGATAATTAATAATAGATGATTAACAATTAAAAAGGATATCGTTGCTGAATCAGGTTGATAAATTTCAAAAGCTGATAGCTGATAGTGAGACAGTTACGCGTTGCGGACAAAGGGCTTCTGACAAAGTTGGCTCAACGGAAATATCCGAAGGGCTAAGAACAGTATGGGATTATCGAGCATCATGAAGGCGAGAAACAAAAACTCTCAACAAATTTATCGTCATGCGATCGCCAAATTTAATCGGGATTTAATTGAAATTTATTATAAGCGTGGTAAAACTTATCTCAAGTTACAAGAATACACTGAGGCAATTAAAGATTTTGATACGGCTTTAGAACTTAATCCCCAAGACGTTAAAACCTATTTAATCAGAGGTTATACCTATGGAGAACTTAAGAACTATGAGCAGGAAATTGCCGACTACACCGAAGCTATTCGTCTAGCTCCCCAACTATCTAAAGCTTATCGTAGTCGTGGTTATGCCTATGGGATTTTGCAAAATTATGAAAGTGCGATCGCGGATTTTAGCCAAGCAATTGCTCTTAGTCCTGATTATACTCAAGCTTACTATAATCGAGGCTGTACTTATAATCTGCTCAAGCAATATCAACCAGCCATTGAAGACTTTACAGTGGTAATTCGCCTCAGTCCTGATAATCCAAGAGCTTATTATCATCGAGCTAATATTCATAACTTGTTAGAAAACTACTTTGAAGCGATCGCTGATTTTACTGAGGTTATCCGTCTCAACCCCGATCATGCCCAAGCCTATCGTAGTCGCGGTGACCTTCATGCCCTTGTCAAACATCACTGCAATGCCATTATTGATTATAGTCAGGCAATTTTACTCAATCCTCAAGATTGGGAGTCTATATATAATCAAGGTCATTCATACAGGAAACTCAAGGATTATGGTAATGCCCTAGCAAGCTATAGTGAAATTATCCGCCTGCAACCTCAATTAGCTTCTGCCTACCAAGATCGGGCTACTGTCTATGGTCAATTAAAAGACTATCCTCAAGCGATCGCTGATTACTCTACAGCTATTGATTTAAATCCCAGTGATGCGGAAGCTTATTATCATCGTGGTAATGCCTATAATTTGTTGGAAGAATATGAACAGGCAATTATAGATTACGATCGTTGTATCGCTTTAAATCCAAACCAAGAGAACGTTTACTATAATCGTGGGATTGCCTATAGTGGTCTTCAAGACTATCAAAAAGCGATCGCTAATTACAATTTAGCGATCGCCGTTACCCCCAAGTCGTCATTGATTTATAATAATCGCGGTAATGCTTATCAAGAATTACAACAATACTATAGTGCAGTCTCGGATTATACTCAGGCTATTTTCTTTGATCCAGATTTTAGTGATGCTTATTACAATCGCGGATTGGTTTATTATCTGTTGCAAGAACAGCAAAAATCTTATAAAGATCTAACTATAGCTGCGGATTTATTTAAGAAACAGGATAAACCCCAATTAGCTAGACAAACCTGGGCAAAAATTCAAACTATACAGAGCAATCATCAGTGAGCAGTGAGCAGTGAGCAGTGAGCAGTGAGCAGTCATCAGTCATCAGTCATCAGTCATCAGTCATTAGTCATTAGTCATTAGTCATTAGTGAGAAGGAGCTAAAAGCTCTGAAGCTCAAAAGCAGTAATCAGTAATTAGTAATTAGTAATCAATGAGTAGTCAAGAGTCGGAAAAAGAATTAGAATCGCTAGATTATCAATCTATCCTGGCAAAGCTAAATTTGGTTTTGCAACAAAATCCTGATGATCTTGATGCTTACTATCATCGCAGCGAAGTTTACTACAATTTAGGAGATTATGGTGCGGGAATTAAAGACTTAGATGTTATTGTGCAAGCGCAGCCCAATGCTACCTTAGCTTATATGTTTCGTGCTTATGGGCATGGACAATTGGGAAATCAGCAACAGGCAATTACCGACTATACTACCGTTATTAATCTTTGTCCTAATTATGCTAAGGCTTACTTTAATCGTGGCAGTATTTATCAGCAACTAGAACAATATCAAAACGCGATCGCTGATTTTACGCGGGCAATTGACCTCAACAAATATTATCTTGATGCCTACTACAATCGCGCTATTAGCTACAATAAGCTCAATCAATATCAAAGTGCGATCGCTGATTATACTCAAGTAATCCGCCTCAACCCCGACGATGCTGAAGCCTACTATAATCGAGCCAATACTTACAACCAAGTTAAACAATATCCCCAGGCACTAGCAGACTACGCTCAAACTATTCGACTCAATCCTCAAGATTTAGAAGCCTATTATAATCGCGCTAATGTTTACCACAAAACCCAACAATTAGAAAAAGCGATCGCTGACTACACCCACATAATTAGCTCCAATTCTCGTCACGCACCTACTTATTACAATCGCGGTACAACTTATTTAACTGCCCAGGAATATCAACAGGCGATCGCTGATTTTAGTCAGGCTATCAGTCTCCAACCTCAATATGCAGAAGCCTATTATAATCGTGCCATTGCCCATAATAAAATTCAGAAATATCAAGAAGCGATCGCCGACCATCAAACTGCTATTAGCCTTAAATCTAATTATGCTGAAGCTTATGGTAACTTAGGTTTGGTATATCAAACTCTGGGCAACCAGCACCAAGCAGTTAAGAATTTACAACAAGCTGCTACTTTATTTAAACAACAAAACAAGCAATCTTTATATCAATACGTATTAGAAAAATCAAACGCAATTAACCTTCAACAATAAATATCGAGCGTTTCACTATTTATCTTTATTGTCAAGATTGTCAAGGTTGTTATTTATCTAACCACTTTTAATAGATAGTATTAACAAGCTTTTTAAAATCTTTATATATTTGCAACTATATCTTGATTTAATCTTGCTTTATTTTCTCCTAAAAAATGCCAATATGTTTTATATAACACATTAAAAATACTTAAAAAATATGAAAAATATTATTGGTTTTACTTCCTGTCTTGTATTTCTTACAATTCCTAATCTTGTTAATGCTAATACCGTTAGTACTCAATCATCACAAGAGCCTGTTAAAGTTACTCATCAAAATGAAATTGCGTATGCAATGGATAGCTGTATGAGAAAAAGTAATACTATCAACTGTACTTTGAGCTTAACTAGTGAAGGCAAAGATCAAAAATTAACAATTAACGTTAAAAATACAAGGTTTATTGATTTAAACGGAAATGAATATTTTGTTAGCTCTGCCCAAATTGGAAAAAGTGTTTCTAATGGGTATCAGGTTGAAAATAATTTGATTAATGGAGTACCATTTAAAGCCTCTCTTGAATTTGATAATATTCCCCAAGATATAAACAAATTAGCTATTTTGGATATCGACATAGATTATTCTGATACTAATGTCAGATTTGATAATATTGCAATTGTACAAGAGACTATTAATACTAATAATAGTGATAACTATAATTATCAAAATACTCCTGTTGTTTCCGAACCTGCCTCTGTTAACGAAAATCCTAATTCACTTCAAGACACGGTAAACAGCGTCAGACAAAATGTGAATACAGTTAGAGATATTTTGAACATTTTTAGATAGCATTTGTCAATAAATAATCAATTAGCAAATAAGTTTGATTGGCATTAGTGTTACAATTGCATTAATATCAATCAAACTACTAAGTACTGTCTTTTAGCTTCGTACAGCAACAAAGCGGTAGCAACTGCTACGTTTAGAGATTCTACTCCATTAGCTAAAGGAATTGTAACCTGTAGATCAGCTAAAGCAATTAATTCTGTCGATAATCCCGCTCCTTCGTTGCCCAATAAAATTAAACTCGGACGAGTAAAATCAACTTCCCAGTAGCTTTTTGAGGCTTGAGCAGTGGTAGCAATTACCTGTATACCTGCTTGTTGATGTTGCTCAATTAGTTCCAAGAAATTTTGATTAATACCAATGGGGACACGAAACCATTCCCCAGCAGTTGCTCGTAATACTTTCGGGTTATTAATATCAACACTATCAGCAGTTAACCAAAGACTATCAACCCCTACTGCTACTGATGTCCGAATAATTGTGCCTAAATTACCAGGATCTTGCAATCTTTCCAGAGCAATGCCCAACTTCGTTTGAGCAATAACTGGTTCTGTAGCTATACGACTAGGAGCGATCGCCACTACGCCATCAGGATTAACTGTAGTCGCGATCGCCTCTAATACTTCTGGACTTACAAGCTGAATTTTAAAGCCTTTTTGAACAAATTTTAAGCACAATAGCTGATGATTTGACTGCCAGTGATCTGTGTAAAAAACAATATCTAACTTATAATCGACTTGACAAGCTGCTTCAATCAAATTTGTTCCTTCTAATAGCAACAGATTTTGTTTGTGTCTTTCCTTGGCACGATGCAGTTTACGAACTTGTTTAACTAGAGGATTTTTAGTGCTGGTTAAAATTATATTGTTCACTAGCTATTGACGAATAGCGTTATTCAAAGTAATACTTTGGTTGCCTACCAATGCGGAACTCGGGACTTGAACCCGAATGTTTTAAGCAAACACTAGAATCTGAATCTAGCGCGTCTACCAATTCCGCCAGTTCCGCAGATTTTTTTCACTCATAGACTCTTATTATGATTGACTTTGATCCTGAATGTCAAACTTCCGTCTAAATTTACTTAAAGTAGCAATGACCAGCTTCTTATTTAAATTTCTAGAGTCTATTTATTGCTTTGTAGACGCTTAAATTAAACTATTTTTTTTATTATCAAGAGGATAAAGCCATTAATTCTATCTCTAACTTAATGCCAACCAAAATTACGACCAACGATCCGCAAGCTGTTCTTGAAATCTGGGGTGGTCACTCTCTTCAAGGAGAAGTCAAAATCAGTGGAGCGAAAAATTCCGCTCTTGCACTGATGGCTGGCTCAATACTTTGTGGAGGAAAATCTACCTTACGGAATGTCCCTAACTTGGTTGACATCAAGCGCATGGGTCAAATTCTGCAATCTTTGGGAGTCAAGCTCAAACGAAATGATGATGTTTTAGAAATTGATGCTAGCGAGATCAAACCCAAAGAAGCTCCCTATGACGTAGTTTCTCAGTTGAGGGCAAGTTTTTTCGTCATTGGCCCTTTACTAACTAGATTCGGAACAGCCCGTGTTCCTCTGCCTGGAGGCTGTGCTATTGGTGCTAGACCAGTGGATCTTCATGTTCGAGGTTTACAGGCAATGGGGGCAAATGTAGCAATTGAAGATGGTATTGTTCATGCCAACCTGGTAGGTAATCGCCAGCGTCTACAAGGAACTAAAATTTACTTAGATTATCCCAGTGTCGGCGCAACCGAAACTATTCTGATGGCAGCAACCTTGGCTCAGGGAACGACCAAAATTGAGAATGCTGCTCAAGAGCCAGAAATAGTAGATTTGGCAAACTTCTGTAACCAAATGGGAGCTAAAGTCAGTGGTGCTGGGACAAACACTATTACCATTCAAGGAGTTAGTGAACTATATCCCGTTGACTACAATGTAATTCCTGATCGGATTGAAGCAGGTACGTTTTTAGTTGCAGGTGCGATTACCTATTCAGAAATCAAGCTTGTTTCTGTTATTCCTGGACATTTAGCCCCAGTTATCGCCAAACTTGAAGAAATTGGCTGTCAAATCATAGTTGAGGCAGATGAAGGTCAAGTATTTGGTGGCAATATTGAATCGAAATGTTTGCGAATTATTCCAGGAGAACTTCACGGTACAGATATCGAAACTCTTCCCTATCCTGGGTTTCCAACAGATATGCAGGCACAATTTACCGCTCTGTTGAGTATCAGTAAAGGCAATAGCGTGATCAGTGAAACGGTGTTTGAAAATCGCTTACGTCACGTAGCAGAATTACAGCGTTTGGGAACAAATATTCGCGTTAAAGGCAATCATGCCATTGTTCAAGGTGTACCCTTTATTTCAGGTGCGCCAGTTATGGCAACCGATTTAAGAGCTTCTGCTGCCTTAGTGTTGGCTGGTTTGGCAGCCGAAGGTAAAACCACTGTCCACGGTTTACAACATTTAGATCGCGGTTATGAGGATCTCGAAACCAAGCTTCGTAGTTTGGGAGCAAAATTAGAGCGTGTTATTCCTAATAGCTAATATAGGGCTTAAGTGGCAAAATATCAGGCAATTGTAGATTTAAGATTGTTGATTTTAGATTTATTCTCGAATCTTCAATCTAAAATTTTTAATCTCCAATCAAATAATTTCATATCTAGGTCTTTCGACTGTCATTTCAAGCCTTTTTTAACATGGTGATTCACATTTATAATTTATATCAATCACCTTGAATTTCAAAGCCAGTAGGACATACAAGTTTACCGTCAACTAATTTAATTGATTGTGAGATATCTTTTCTCGGTTGTTGGCTGGCACAAACTATTAATTGATATGACCCATTAAGATAAAATGTACCGCCAATAAAACTTTTTAAATTACCGAGCTTTGGAGTGGCTATTACTTGAGCTATTTTGCCATTTTCTAGAATATCTAGCTGGTAATTATAATAGGTATCTAAAGATGAGAAGAGGTCGGCCAAATCATTTAGATTTTTGGTAAACTTGGAAGTTTCAAAATAATAAGCTTGTTGCGCTCTGTTAATCGTACCAACATTGTTTAAAGCATCTTGTTGGACTTTAGAAAGCTCAACATTAAATCCAGTTGGACATTTACAGCGGTTTGCAGGTTTATAAGGGACAGTAGCAGCAGTGGGCAAACCAGTTA
>CAYMWC010000155.1:0-13835 GCA_964393695.1 uncultured Pleurocapsa sp. | reverse complement strand
GACACCGACGATGATAACAACTACTAATAATTCAATTAAAGTAAAACCTTTGTTACCTTTTTTATTACGTAAGTTGTTTAATAATTTAGCAGTAAATACGTTATTCATGTCTATATCCTTCAGTTAATAAGAGTTTGTGTTTTGTGTATTTGTTTGTTTTAGGTTTTTGTTTTCCTATTTAGAAATTACCCAACAGATCAACAAAACATATCATCATAAAAAAGTTTTTTTAGGAAATATTTGCTAGTTGTTAATAGATAAAAAGGCAGTGATTTGGGACACATCAACCCTGTAGGGGCGCAAGGCTTGCGCCCAATCAATTGACATATAATTACTGTACCTAAATAAACAGCGAATAGGATTGATATGAAGCGTGATCTACTTATTTTGTTGGTTAAAAATTTAATACCAATTAGTTAAAATATATGGCACATTATTGTTTTGATTCGATTAGGTTGCAAACCTCATCTGGGTTGAAATTGAGGGCGTGGTGGTTGAAATTGAGGGCGCGAGGGTTGAAATTGAGGGCGCGAGTTGAAATTGAGGACGCGAGTTGAAATTGTGGGCGCGAGAGTTGAAATTGAGAAATTGAGAGGGCGCAAGCCTTGCGCCCCTACAGTATTTTTATCTATTGTTGTGATTAATGAAATATAATCCCGATCATCATCATCGCCGTTCAATTCGCCTACCAGAATATGATTATTCGCAGTCGGGGATTTATTTTGTTACTATTTGCACCTATCAAAAGCAATGTTTGTTTGGCGATATTATCGATGGGAAAATGTCCCTGAATCAGATTGGTAAAATTGTTCGAGAGGAATGGTTAAAATCTGTTCAGATTCGTCGAGAAATTGAATTGGATGAATGGGTGATTATGCCGAATCATTTACATGGAATAGTGGTGATTGGGAAAGATGATGTTGTTAAGGTTGGGAATGAAAACATCAATGATTATCAGGGGGCGGATTTAATTCAGGAGGCGGATTTAATTCAGGAGGCGGATTTAATTCAGGAGGCGGATTTAATTGAGGGCGCAAGCCTTGCGCCCCTACCGAATGTGTCTCGACAACGAAAACCACGTTCTTTATCATCATTTGTGGGAGGATTTAAATCTTCTGTTACCAGGAGAATTAAAGGTTTTTGTACGCAGTCTAATCCTGTTGTTTGGCAGCGGAATTATTATGAATCAATCGTTAGAAACGAACAAAGGTTAAACCAAATTCGAGAATATATTCGCAATAATCCCCAAAAGTGGGCAGAAGACCCCGAAAAACCTGAAAATGACTTTCAGGAATTATTAATTGATTTGATTTTTTAGGTAGGGGCGCAAGGCTTGCGCCCAAATATTAAATGGCAATAGAAGAAAGAAAAAATCTTGAAGAAAAGCTGCATCGTCAAACTTTATCTCCGAAAATGAATCAATCTGACCTAGATAATGAACCTTTTGCAGGGATGTGGAAAGAGCGAGAAGATACAGCAGTTTTCAGTATACGGAGGGCGTATGCCATACAAGGAAGGGCGCAAGCCTTGCGCCCCTACATAAGATTTATTGATTTGGTATTTGTTAGTATAAGTTTACTCCAACAGATGGGTATCTAAGCCCAAATTATCGAGCGATCGCTGGGTTTGTTTAGCTTTATCCCAATTGTTAAATGCCCCTACCTGGAGGACAGATTTGCCTTGATAGACGGTAGCAAAAGCTTGGGGATAGAGCGATCGCACTTCTGTTTCGGCATCTTGATCAGAGGCTTCGACTACGACTTTATATTTAATCTCACTAGCACTAGATCCGCCTAAGACATCGGATAAGCTGCTGATTTCAGGAGGAAATGGTACTGGTTCGGTTTCCGAGGTGGATGAGGTAGTAGAAGCAGGAGGAGAATCAGAAGAGGCGGTAAACACTAATTCTTTGTTACCTGTATCTGCATTATCTGTTTCTACTTCAGTTATTGGAGGAGGAGATGGTAAGTCAGTAGCTGTTGTTTCTGGGGTTGTAGGCAGAGGTGGTAAGGAAGTGTTGGTTGATTCTGGGAGGTTAGGGGCAGGTAGACTGCCGAGTGGGGGTAGAGGGGGATTATCGCTTGTATCTAAATTACGACGGGTTGGCAGAGGTGGTAAATCCCTGGAGGTATTATTAGTAGCAATAAATTCGCCACCCTCAAAACTGATGTCGCCCTCGGTTTGTCCTGCGATTTTTGTACCCACAGCAACGATTTGATGATCGCTAGCGTTTTGAATATCTAATTCGTGATTACTCCGAAAGATATTGTTACCAGGCTCAGGACTAGTACCTAAATCAACCTGAGATTGAGCGATCGCAGTTAAGCCATATTCATAGGAGTTAATAATTTCATTATCCCTAAATTTACCCTGGGAATTACCTTCGAGAATAACAGCAATGCGATTACTGTTAAAAAAGTTGCCTGTGAGAGTTGGGGCAGCATCCTGAACAATACTAACGCCAAAACCTGTTTGGATAAAGCTATTATCCACAACTTCTGGTTTAGAAGTACCGTAAATTAATAACCCATTGCCTAGATTATTATAAAAGTAATTATCTTGAATTAATGGTGAACTATTACCATTAATTGAAACCCCAGTATTACCATTCCGAGTAAAAGTATTACTGACGACTTTGGGACTAGAAGATTCAATCCACAAACCATGTCCGCGTGAGTTCTCATTAATAACAGTAATACCTGTAATTCCACCAGCATCTTTTAAAGCAGCGATCGCTATATTTTGTCCTGCACCAGTAGGACTAAGAAAGTAACCATTGCCCTCAATAATGATTTTGTTTCCTTGAGTTTTAGCATTACCTTGAAGAGTAATTCCATTGTTCAAAATCAAGGGAAAAGTTTCTCCTGTCTTGGCACTGTAAGTACCTGCTGTCAATTGGATTGTACTACCAGATTTGGCTATTTTTAAAGCTTGAGTAATAGTTTTGAGGGGAGAAGATAGCTTGCCTGATTGTGAATCATTTCCTATTTTAGGATCAACATAAACTACATTTTTATCAAAATTTAGAGATTGAGCAATTGTTTCCTGGGCTAGAATTGGTTGAGATGACAAGGCAAAACTACTAGATAAAGATAAAGTTAACAGTGTCAGTAACCAACAAAATTTTTTATTTTTTCCAAATAATTTAACCGCCAAAAAACTAAGTCTCTGCTTAATTTGATAATCACTGCCTGTCATAATCTAGCTCCTAAAAATAAAATTGGTCGTTCCAGTTTAAATCCAGTTGAAATAGTCAAATATTCAGTATTAGTTTCTCAGTAATTAAACTTATGTTTCACTTCTCTCTATTGGTCAATAAGTTAATTGTCAATTATCCATTATTAATTATCAATTATTGAACTGCTTACCTAGTAATTTAATACTACATTTGATTAATAATAAATGTAGAAGATAAATAACGTATAATTGCGTAAGTTTTGATTTATTGACCGTCTATTTAATTGTGTTAGCGTGAAATTATTCGTTTACCATACCCCTGAGAGAACTCCCACAGATCAACTACCAGACTGTGCTGTAGTGATTGACGTTTTGCGAGCAACTACTACAATCGTCACTGCTCTTGATGCAGGTGCAGAAGCCGTCCAAGCATTTAGTAACATAGAAGATTTGATTCGTCAATCGAATTTGTGGCATCCAGACAAACGTTTACGGGCAGGAGAAAGAGGTGGAATGAAGGTAGAAGGCTGTGATTTAGGCAATTCTCCCCTTGACTGTACGCCAGAAGTGGTCAAAAATAAACGCTTATTTATCTCTACGACGAATGGGACAAGAGCTTTGCAGCGAGTCGCCAAATCCTCCCAGGTGATTGCAGCAGCGCAAATTAACCGTAAAGCAGCAGTTAACTATTTATTAGAAAACCAACCAGAAACCGTTTGGATAGTAGGCTCAGGCTGGGAAGGAGATTATTCCCTAGAAGATACTGCTTGTGCAGGGGCGATCGCTCAATTAATTTTACGTCAGAGTGATGTACCACAAAAAGACTTATTTGGTAATGATGAAGTAATTGGCGCGATCGCTCTTTATGAACAATGGCAGGATAATCTCTTAAATGTTTTTCGTCTCTGTAGTCATGGACAACGGTTGTTGAAATTAAATGGACAGGAAGATCTTAAGTATTGTTCTCAGACAGATATTTTAGATGTTTTACCAATTCAAATAGAGCCTGGGGTTTTCGTTAAATATCAGTAAATAGAAGTCAGAAGTAGGGGCGCAAGGCTTGCGCCCTCAATCAAATCTGCGTCCTGAAAGGAGTCTAATTCATACGTTCAAAGTGTGTTCTAATTCCCAGTTAGTAATTTGATTACTGTATTCATGCCATTGTTGATATTTTAATTTTAAATAGGAGGTAATAAAGGCTTCGCCTAATCCCTGACTAAAAACTGTATTCGTTTCTAAGTTGCGTAAAGCATCCAACAAATTAGTAGGAAGTCGCTTAACTTGTTCTGGGGGTAAAGGATTGGTGTAGCTGTTATTATTACAGCGATCGCCTGGATCGAGTTGACGGTCAATACCATCTAATCCTGCTGCAATGATCGCTGCGGGTAGTAAATAAGGATTGGCTGCACCGTCTCCGCTAGTCGTAGTTCAAACCTGTCTGCATCGGGAATACGAATCATGTGGGTGCGATTATTACCGCTATAGCTAATGGTATTGGGTGACCAAGTTGCACCAGATAGGGTGACAGGGGAATTAATCCGCTTGTAGGAATTAATTGTCGGGTTAGTAAAGGCGCATAAAGCCGAAGCGGACTCTAACACGCCACCGATAAATTGATAGGCTAAAGGCGAGAGTTGTAATTCCCCCTCCGCATCTTTGGAGAGGAACAAATTAACTTTACCACTAGTATCCCAGACAGAAATATGAGTATGACAGCCGTTACCAGTTAAATTAGCAAAGGGTTTAGGCATAAAGGTAGCGCGAAATCCATGTTTTTCGGCGATCGCTTTCACCATATACTTAAAAAAAGCCTGGCGATCAGCTGTAACTAAGGCATGATCATAAGTCCAGTTCATTTCAAACTGTCCATTAGCATCCTCATGATCGTTTTGATAGGGTTTCCAACCTAAAGCCAACATCCCATCACAGATTTCACTTACCACATCATAACGACGCATCAATGATTGTTGATCGTAACAAGGTTTAATAGCGCGATCGCGACTATCAGAAATTTCGGGAGCATCGGCAGACAAAAGAAAATATTCGCATTCTACCCCTGTCTTAATTGTATAACCTCGTTCTTCTGCCTGTTTAAGCATGCGCTTGAGTACTAATCTGGGAGTTTGAACGATTGGTTCACCGTCCACTCCATAAAGATCTGCTGGTAGCCAAGCAACGTCTTGCTGCCAAGGTAACTGAAATAAACTTTCAGCATCGGGTATTGCCAAAATATCAGGATCGGCAGGAGTCCATATCTAACCAAGCAGCAAAGCCTGCAAATCCTGCTCCATTTTCCGCCATTGCATCGATACTTTGAGCAGGAACTAGTTTAGCTCTTTGTACCCCAAATAAATCCGTAAAAGAAATAAGAAAATAACGAATTCCGCGATCGCGAGCTAGTTCTGACAGGAGCATAAGTATAGGAAGTAGGAAGTAGGAAGTAGGAAGACCTCATGTAATAATTTACTCATAGTAGAAGTCAATTCCTGTCATTGTTTGTAGCAATCTACACTTTTTCTCTTAAAATAGCTCTGCAATTAGCTATAAGCTATAAGCTATAAACCAATAAAAATAAGATTAAGATGGTGAATTTTGAGGTAGAAAAACAGGAATGGTGGGTAGAAAGATGGTTAGACTTACTTAGTTCCTATCGATTTAAAAAACGTCTAGAAAGAGGACGTAGCTATGCTAGAGAAGGTAATGTTTTAAGTATTGATTTTACGGAATCTAAAGCCAAGGCGACAGTTCAAGGTAGTGTAGCTGAGCCCTATAAAGTATCTTTATCCTTGGATTCATTTAGTGATGAAGATTGGGACTATGTAATCGCGAAAATGTCTGAAAAAGCAATTTTTTCGGCGCAATTACTGGCAGGAGAGATGCCTGCAACCATTGAAGCCGTATTTACGGCTAGTGGTTTAAGTTTATTTCCTTTTACTCTTAATGAAGTGCGTTCTCGCTGTAGCTGCCCCGATAAAGCTAATCCCTGTAAACATATTGCAGCAGTATATTATCAATTGGGCGATCGCTTTAGTGAAGATCCTTTTATTATCTTTCAATTACGGGGGCGGACAAAAAACCAAATCATTGCCCGTTTACGTCAACTTCGCAGCCAAACCGCAGCAATTACTAATCCTACAGCCCAACTGACATCGACCAATATTCCTAATACAACCGCTACCACAGATGAGCAAGCTGCCACAGCCATCAAAGGTTTTTGGCAATACAATGAAACCTTAGAATCTAGTTTAGTGGCGATCGTCCCACCTACTGAACAAAAAACAGTTTTAGATATTTTAGGTAAGATGCCTCTGCCTTCAGCAGATAGTGATGCCGTGCAACAATATCTCAGTCAGGTATATCAAACGGCAGGACAACAAGCACTGATGGCAGCCTTAAATCGATTTTAAAAATTGCTGCCATCAAAAGCGATCGCTTGTGAGTAGCTAAATTATTTAGTATTGGTTGAAATTAACCGCAGGGTAAGCTTCGTGAGATCGCAATTAATTGTTGGATTTGGATACAAAACAGGTAAAATTATGTTCAACAATATCAGTAATATCACTTAAATTAGGATTGTGGCAGATCTTTTTCCTGGAAAAAAAATAGATCCAAAAGGTAGTAAAAAAATGCCGTCTAAAAAGCAAAAACGGTTTAACAAGAGAAAAATATTAATTTTTAGTTGTTTGTCTTTGATTTTACTGGCGATTTGGTTAATTAGTCGTCAAAAAACCAGTTCTAATCTGACTCAAAATCAGAAAGAGCAGCCAGCTGCGGATAAACTCAAGCAGAAAGAAGAATCTCAACAAACATCTCAAATTGCTCAAAGACTTAGCATGGGCGATAAAATTTTGATTACTGCCGATAATAACCCTGATAAGCAAGCAGCCGTAAAGAAATTTGCAGCACATAATTTTATTGAAGCACAAACCAAGTTTACAGATTCCCTAGAACGCTATTCTAACGATCCAGAAACTTTAATTTACTATAATAATTCTTTAATAGTTGGCGAAAGTGAGATGATTACTATCGGCGTAAGTGTTCCCGTTGGTGGTAGTCTTGATGTTGCTAAAGAAATCCTCAGAGGAGTTGCTCAAGCACAAAACGAAATTAATCAGCAAGGTGGAGTAGAGCGAGATGGAATTAAAACACTAGTTAGCATCCAAATTGCTAATGATGATAACCAACCAGAAATCGCTCAACAAATCGCTGCTAATTTTGTAGCTAATCCGCAAATTATGGGAGTAGTTGGTCATAATTCTAGTGATGTCTCCCTAGCGGTAGCACCAATTTACCAAAAAGCAGGATTAGTGATGGTTTCTCCCACAAGTACTGCCAGAAAGTTATCTCAAGCAGGTAGTTATATTTTTAGAACTACTCCTAGCACGAGAATTTTGGCTGAAGCTTTGGCTGAGTATGCAGTTAACGAGCTTAACCAACAAAAAATTGCCATCTGTGCTGATTCTGCATCTCCAGCTAGTCAATCTTTTAAAGATGAATTCTCCTTATCTTTATTAGAGTCAGGGGGGGCAATTACCCCTACTAATTGTGATTTTTCTAGCCCTAGTTTTAATCCCGATGAAATTCCTGCTAAAGCGATCGCAGATGGTTCAGATGCACTAATGTTGATTCCTACCGTTGATAAAATTAATCAAGCTTTAGATATAGCCAGAGCTAATCAAAATCGTCTAACTCTCTTGGGGAATGATTCTATGTACACTTATGAAACCCTAAAAATTGGACAATCAGATATTAAAGGCATTGTCATTCCTGCTCCTTGGCATCCAGATGCTACGATCAATCCTACCTATAATCAAAATGCTCTCGAATTATGGGGAATGCCTGGAAATTGGCGTACTGCCACTGCCTATGATGCCACTAAAGCTTTGATAGCTGGCTTGAGTATCGCCAAAACTCGTCCAGAGTTACAACAAGCTCTCAGCAATCCAGGTTTTGCAGTTCAAGGTGCATTGGGAGAAATTAACTTTCAACTTTCTGGCGATCGCCAGACTCAGGTAACATTGATTAAAGTACAACCAGGTAAATCTTCTGGCACAGGATATGATTTTGTGCCTGTAAACTCACCTTAATGAACCACTACATTTAAAATATTGCTAACCAAAGTAAAATAACTACTGGTAAGGCTAAAATACTCAACAAAATACTACTAGCGGTTACTTGTCTATCAAGATTATATTCTTCCGCTAAGATCAGACTGGAGAAAGCAGTAGGCATACTAGACATTAATACAAATACTAAGCGACTATCTCCGTGGACACCAAATAAAGTGAGTAACAATCCAGCCAATCCAGGTACAATTAGAATTCTGAACAGGGTAGGAAAAACACCAGACCGTAAACTATGCCATTGCCGAAGTGTGCTGATTCGCATCCCAATTAAAATAAAAGCTCCTGGTATAACTAGTAAAACTCCTTGAGAAATTACTGTTTCCAGCAGCGGTGTGAAAGACAAGTCTCGACTAAAATAGCCATAAGCAAACGCCCATAAAGCAGGTAAAATCAGCAAGTTTTGTAGTTGGTGTGTCCAATTTCTTCGGCTTTCTGTGGAACTATAGTGATCAGCTATTACAACTCCCAGTCCGTAACTACCAAGGATATTGTGAGCAAGGCTATACAAAACAATCCAACTCCAATAGCTTGAATCAACTAATGAAGGGACTACAGCCAAGCCCATAAAGCCTGTATTAGCCAAAATAGAGGCTAAAATAAAGCTTCCTGTACTGCGATCTTGAACCAGTACGTCTGGATAAATTGCTTTTTTAGTTGAGGGCGAAGTTGGCGACGAAACAGGCAAGCCAATTGATAATAGCCGTCCTTCTAGTTGAGTATGTGGTGTCAGTTTGGTAATAATCGCCGAAATTGGCTGTCGTAATATTTCTAAGCTGAATACAGTTACTCCTAAACCCAGTAATAGTACTGCTAACGTCATCATGGGTGGTAGCCACATTACTTGACTGAAATCTGAGTTACGTGCTAGAAAGAAAATTTGCAAAGGTTCACCTACCCAATAAAGAGTACGACC
Organism: uncultured Pleurocapsa sp.; assembly: GCA_964393695.1. Lineage (GTDB taxonomy): Bacteria > Cyanobacteriota > Cyanobacteriia > Cyanobacteriales > Xenococcaceae > Waterburya. The sequence goes on along the minus strand of CAYMWC010000155.1, from coordinate 4,619 downwards.
CAGAAGTCTTGCTACATTAGAGCCTACTACTTTTTCTCTATAGAGTACTACTCCAAATGTTGTCCATAAGATGCTTTGAAGAATTATAAGCATTTATTCCTAGATAAAATGCAAGGATGATTTGTAACAAAATATTGAATAATATAGCCAAGTTTCTTTAGTAATGTTACAGAAATATTAAGCAAATGCAAAACATATTTAATATATATCAATAAAAAGATGACTCTGAGTCTAAAATTTACAGGATTATCGAGGCATTGTGAGTATATGTTTTGTATAGAAACATTAAATGCTTCGTTTTCAACCATATATTTTTGTGCGTACAGTAATTCATTATCTTGGCTTGACTTAAACTTTGATCGCTAACAACCCAACCTCTCAAGATTTATTTCTTTTAAGATGATATTAGGGGTTTATGAGGTGATATCGTGGCTAAGTGGGAAGTGGGTAGATTATGGCAAACCCTAACCTATTTTGAAGTAATTCCTTTAATCAATTGTTGGCAACGTATTTTTAAACGTAGTCAAGCACAAATTTCTGATCATCAACAAACAAATATGGTAATTCTGGTAGCTGGAGCAACGGGGGGAGTTGGTAAACGGGTAGTCAAAAAATTATTAGAGCAGAATTATCGTGTTCGAGCTTTAGTGAGAAATGCATCTCAAGCCCAAAATATTTTAGGAGACCAAGTAGAACTATTTGAAGCAGATATTACCATCCCTGAAACTCTACAACCAATGATCATGCAGGGAGTAAACACAGTTATTTGCTGCACAGGTACAAAAGTCCAGCCTGTAGAAGGAGATACGCCAACGCGAGAGAAATATTATCAGGGGATTAAATTTTATCTGCCTGAAGTGGTCGATACTCCCGAATTAGTCGAGTACACAGGTGTGAAAAATTTGGTTAAAGTTGTCTCGCAGTCTATTCCAGGTGCTAATAATAAGCTGATCTTTGATTTTACTTATCCTAATACTGATCTTAAAGAGACTTGGGGGGCAATAGATGATGTGGTGATGGGAGGAGTCAGCCAAAGTAATATTCGTTTAGCTGATAATAAGGCGATTTTTGCAGGTATAGTCTCTACTGATAATAATGGTGGTTTTGCCTCGGTGCGTACTCGTAATTTTTCTCCCCCTATGGATTTAAGAGATTACACGGGTATTGAACTCAAGGTAATTGGCGATGGTAAACGCTATAAGTTTATTACTCGCTGCGAAGGTAAATGGGACGGAATCGGTTATTGTTATTCTTTTGACACAGTAGACAATTTGCCTACAACTATCCATATTCCTTTTAAGAATCTAATTCCTGTATTTCGGGCTAAGACAGTCACCGAAGCAGATGATTTTGATGCTAGCCAAGTTTATTCGATGCAATTAATGTTGAGTAAGTTTGAGTATGATGGTGAACTGAATCCTAAATTTGAACCAGGGTCGTTTAGCCTTCAGGTTGAATCAATTAGAGCTTATGGTGACACAATCAAACCCCAGTTTATCCAAATAAGTTCAGCAGGAGTAACTCGTCCTAATCGTCCAGGACTTAATTTAGAATTAGAACCACCTGCTGTGCGGATGAATGAGCAATTAGGAGGGATTTTGACCTGGAAACTAAGAGGCGAAGAAGTTATTAGAGACAGTGGTTTAACTTATACTATTATTCGTCCTTGCGCCTTGACCGAAAACCCAGGTAATAAAATACTCTTTGCTGAACAGGGAGATAATCTTAAAGGGCAAGTTAGTCGCGAGGCAGTGGCAGAATTGTGTATCCAGGCGATGAATTTACCAGAAGCAGTTAATAAAACCTTTGAAGTGAAAGAATTAGAGCAAGAAGGTGAAACTAATTGGCGATCGCTTTTTAATTCTTTACAACCAGATAAATGAGCAATAAACGGCGATTGGTTGGGTTGTTAATCATCGGGTTTCTCTTAAGTCTTTGTTTGACTTTGAGTCTGGTTAATCAAGGTACAAGCAAATCAGAAACGGCAATAACTAAAAGCGTCGAAAATTTATATCTGCCACCTCGTAAAGACTTTCGGATTGTGGTGATTAGCGATCTTAATAGTCAGTACGGCTCAACGACATACGACTCTGAAGTAGAACAGGCGATCGCTTTAATTCCTCAATGGCAACCTGATTTGGTTTTGTGTGGCGGAGATATGATTGCAGGACAAAAAGCTTCTCTTACGCAGTCACAAATTGAGGCGATGTGGGCAGCTTTTGATCGTTATGTGGCCGCGCCTTTACGTCAGTATAAGATTCCTTTTGGCTTTACAATTGGTAATCATGATGGCTCGGGAGCAATTAAAAACCAGACTTTAATTTTCAGTAATGAAAGAGATTTGGCTAGGGCTTACTGGAATCAAGAACAACATGAGTTGGGTTTAGACTTTGTAGATCGGGCTAATTTTCCTTTTTACTATAGTTTTCAGCAAAATAATCTCTTTTTCCTAGTCTGGGATGCTTCGACTCAAGATATCTCAGAGCCACAGCTACAGTGGGTTAAACAAGCCTTAAATAGCTCGGTAGCTCAACAAGCAGCAATGAAAATTGTCATCGGACATTTACCTTTATATCCTGTGGCAGCAACTAAAAATAAGCCAGGAGAATACTTAGCCAAGGCAGAAGAATTGCGATCGCTTTTAGAAAAGAATCAAGTCGAAGTTTATATTAGTGGACATCACCATGCCTACTATCCAGGTAAAAAAGGACGGTTAGAACTATTCAATGCAGGAGCATTAGGACAAGGAGCAAGACAGTTAATTAACAGCGATTTGCCACCGAGTAAAACTTTGACAGTAATCGACTTCGACTTAGGAACTTCTCAACTGATTTACACCACCTACAATGCTACAACTTGGAATTTAATTTCCTTAGAACAGCTTCCCACTGCCATTCCCAACCAATACGGCAATATTCTAAGAGCCGATTTGTAATTATTTCTTGAAAGTATCCCACTGGCCAATACTTCATAATATTAGGATTCCCTGTTGATTCATCGATATTATTTAGCCTCCTTTAAACTATCAACTTTCTTAGTCAAAAAGCCAGAAAAAACCGAAATAACCCGACGCTTACGTTCTTTAATATTGACATTAATACTCATACCTGATTCTAGAGGTATCGATTTACCATTAGCCATGATAGTCTGCTGTTCTAGCTTAATTTTGGCTGGATAACGGGGATAAGGGTTTTGTTCGTCTGGTTCGAGGGTATCTGCACCCACCCAGATTAATTTACCTGGAATATCGCCAAATTCACTAAAGTCAAAGGAGTCGATCCGCACATCTACATCCATACCCGATCGCACGAAACCTCGATTTTTACTAGGAATATAAACTTGAGCGATTAACGCCTCATTGGGAACAATTTCTAGTAAGGGTTTGGTTGGTTGTGCTACAAAGCCATCATGGGCTTTTAATTCAAAAATAGTTCCTGTTACAGGAGATTTAAGTTGATGATATTTAAGGTTTTGTTGCTGGGAAGTAATTTGACTGTTTAGTTCCGCAATTTTCTGATCATTTGCCATCATTTGTTTAGCTAGCTGGCTGTCGATTTCGGCAAGACGTTGTTGATTAGCAGCAATTTTGTTTTGTAAGTCCGAGTTAAAACTAGCAATAGTATTATCCAGATTAGCTTGTGCTTGAGCGATCGCACTTTGTAATCTTCCCTGTTCTTGTTCTAATGACTCAATTTCGCTTAGTTGTGAGGTTAATTCTGCCTGTTGAGTCTCCATTTCCATCTGACTGTTACCAGCCTCTTGTTGTTGACGGAGATATTGCAAATTAGAAACAGCACCTTCTTTGACTAAAGGCGCAATATCCTTGGCGATCGCTTGTTCGGTAATTAGGTTATTCTTAGCTGTGGCGAGTTGATTTTGGGCAGTAATAAATAATTTTCTGGCGTTTTTCTCTTGAGTAATGGTTTGTTTTAGTTGCCATTCCAGTTGTTTAATTTCTTGTTCCACTGAAAGAATACGAGAATTGCGATCGCTTTGTAATACTTGCCATCGGGCTTGTTGTGCAGGAGTTAAAGCAGGATTGAGTAAGCCTGTAATTAAAGCTTGATATAGGAGGTTTTCAGCTATAATTTCTTGTTTATTTTTGAGTAGTAAAGTAATTTCTGGCGATGTATTAGGATTTACAAGGTTAAATACCTTTAATTCAGCTATTTGCTGACGATATAAGTTATTTTCGTTAACTAAAGACTGCTTGACTTGTTGCAAAGATTTTATTTGGGCTTTTACAGCAGTGCGATCAAACTCTAATAATAAATCACCTTTCTCTACCCTTTCCCCATCTTTGACATAGACTTCTGAAACTACTCCATTAACGGATGCTTGAATTTCCTTAACTGCACCTTGAGGTTCAAGTTTGCCAGTAGCAGGAATTACCTTTTCAATTTGAGCAATACTCGCCCAGGCAAGACCACAGGTAGTAAGACTTACTAAACCCCAAATAATAGCCCGTGACCAAGTAGCAGGTTGTTTGAAAAAAACAGCAGGTTGTTGATTGTTGATTGTTAATTGTTGACTATTCATGATTATGATTACTGATAATTAGGCTTTAGTTATTAGTTATTAGTTATTAGTTATTAGTTATTAGTTATTAGTTATTAGTT
>CAYMWC010000154.1:0-13976 GCA_964393695.1 uncultured Pleurocapsa sp. | reverse complement strand
AGCCTAGTTAAGAGTCTATATGGGAATCCCTCGCAAAGCGCGACGGGAGGTTCAAGTGATGCCGCCCCTTTATTTTGTTCAGTTGATAAGTCTCAACCTCGTCATTTAGCGGTTAAAACTTTTCTGAAAAATAATCCATCTCCTTTAATTACAACTTGGGCTTGTTTTACTGAAGCTATGTATCTCAGTTTACAACGGGGAGGCTGGTTAATGCAGAATCAATTAGGTAAGTTATTGTTAAATAATTTAATCAACTTAAATTCGATTAAAACATCAGATTATTCTCGTTTATTCAAGTTAATGGAAAAGTATCAAGATCGCCCAATGGATTTAGCTGATGCGACTTTGGTAGTAACGGCTGAGTCTATTAAGATTCGGAAAATTTTAACTTTTGATTCTGATTTCTTTTTTTATTTGATTAATGATAAAGAACCCTTTGATGTTATTAATATTTTCTAGCCCATCGCGTAGGGTGCGTTGCAACGCACCTTTTCAATCTTCTGTTTCAACTATTGGTGATGCTCTTTTGTTGGCGATCGCCTTACTGTTAAAATAGGGGACAACGCGATCGCATTTTTATCACTCCTGACTCCAGTACGTTTTAGTACATAATCTCGATCTGCATAACTAAATCGATATACAGGTGCATAAGCATAAAGACTTTCTGTGCTTTGCTTGTCATTAATAGTTATGCCAAAAGCTTCTAAAACATCATAGTGTTTCATAAATAATTTATATTGATTCTTTTAATAACCAAAAAGCTGTATAGGTCATACCTGAATCATCAGGTTGAATTAATAAAAAATGTAGTCCTTGCGCTGCTTGTTTTTTCTGTTCGTAACCCTTGGCGATTGAGGCAGCTTGTGCTGATTCAAAGGTGTTAAATACCCACCGATCTACTAAACCAGTTTCTAAGATAAAGCCCCCAGATTGCTCAACGTCTGTGGGAATATAGTTAATAAAAGCTGGTATTTGTTGTTCTATCCAACGAGCAAGTTGCATTGATTTTCTACCACCATAAACTACTATCCCAGGAATAAAGATATCAGAAGCAATTCCTAAATTAATTGGTAGAAACTTTTCTGGTAAACTACAAATTGGCAGAGGGCGATCGCGAAATAAATCAACAATTTGTCCAGCTGCTATATTGGCTATTTGCCATTCTTCTCCCCAAATATTTTCAGGTAAAGCTTGAGGTGGAGGTTTGTCTAATGCTAAAGGATTATAGTTAGGAAATTGCTGTTTATATCTATTGCTTAAAACTTGTTTTAAAATTTCGGTATTCCTGGTAACTTCAATTTTGACACCCAATTTTTCGGCTGCAACAGTTACTAACCCCAGTGATTGAGGACGAAATATTTGAATTTTCTCAGGTAATTTTCCTTTGGCTGCTGCTGTTATTTGTTGTTCTAGCCAGTCAGCATTAGCATCTTTTGAAGAACACTGCGCTGTATATATTGGTTGCTTTGGATAACTATCAGGGTTAATATTATTAGCATCACAAATTACTAACTCCCATTGTTTGTCTGACTTTTCTGGTTGAGACGGAAGATGATAAAAATCAGCTTGCCAAATATTCATAGAACTTATTACCTATTACCTAAGCTTGTACGCATTTAAATTGTGTATGATGACCTTAGACAATAAACCATTAAACTCTCTCCCCGTCACCCCGTCACCCCGTCACCCCGTCAATCTCAAGCAACAAATTAAATACCTGACAGCTTATTACCTATTACCTATTATTTCTTCTGCGATCGCTTTTACTTTTTGATAGTTTATTTTACCGCGATTATTACGGGGTAATTTATCAACTTTAATCCAGTTTTTGGGTTGTTTGTATTTTGCTAATTGTGATTTGATTTTGGTCTTAATTAAATCTAAATCAGGGTTTGATGCTAAGGGAACATAAATTGCTGTCACCACCTCTCCCCATTGTTGCTCGGCTATACCGACAACACATACATCTTTAACTAATTTAGTTGACCAAATTACAGCTTCAACTTCTGTAGGAAAAACATTTTCTCCACCTGTAATAATTTTTTGGCTATTTCGACCAACTAAATGTAAGTAACCTGCACGATCAAAATAACCTAAATCATCAGTTGTAAATAACTGTTCTGGCTGAAAAAACTGGGGATAATATCCTAAACAAAGAGAACTACAAGTAATTTTAATTAAACCAATTTGCTGATTTAAAAATGTATTATGTGTCGGTTCAATTTCAATTTTGGCATGGGGTAAAACTTGACCACTACTATCATTACCAGCCAGAAAATCTGCTGGTTTAAGGGTAGCAATTTGTGAAGCAGTTTCGGTCATTCCATAGGTAGGTGCTAGGGGAAGTTGATATTGTTTGGCTAGATTTAAGAGCGATCGCGTTGCTGGCGCACCACCAAGTAATATTGTTTTAAATTGTCTTAACCAATCAGGTATTAATTTAATTAAATACTCTAGTTGCTTTGGTACTAAGGAGATAAAATATTCGTGCTGCTGGCAATTAAGCTGTTTAGTTTTAAGAAGATTATAAGGACAGATAATTAAATTGCCTTGAGTAATAAAAGAACGCATAAACTGCATTAAACCACTGACATGATATAGCGGTAAAGTACAGAATGAATTAATTTTTTGACAAGTAAAATAAGCTTGAAACCCCATTACTGAAGCTGTTAAAGTTGACCAATTATGCATAGTAAAACGAATTTTACCTGAACTCCCACCAGTGGGAATCATAATTAAACATTGCTGAGAACAATCAGGTTTCTGAGGTACTAAGTAGGTAGCTTTAGCTTGAATTTGAGTAATTAAATCTTGGGTAGAGCGATCGCCACTAAATATTAAATCAAATTTAACTAAACTTAACACCTGTTGCCATTCTTGTCGTTGCCAAGCAGGATCGACGAGAAATAAATCTACTTCAGCCATTATTGCTGCTAAAAAACTAGCTAAAAATTGGATTGGGTTAGCTTCAACTACAGCTATTTGTAATTTTACTGAGGATTTAATTTTTAATGATGATATTCGCGCTAATCTCTCTTTGGTTAATTGATATAATTGTTGACTAATATTTCTTGGTTCAATTATTTCCAGGCTATTATTTTGATTATTCTCATAAGACCATAACCAATTTTGCTCAGTACAAACTTTTAAGTGTGCTAACAAATTAAATACCATAGTTTATACTTACAAAAAATCAAAACTTTTCTTATTCCTTCTTGTCTCTTCCTTCTTACAACTACGCATGAATAACTATAACTACATATAAACCCTGAAATACTTAAATTTTAAATCAACAAATTTCTGTAAAAAAACTCACGACAAACTTTGTTTGGGGGCTGACAATGAAGTTAATCAATCTAACATTTTCAACCAAATATTTAAGACAATGTTTGAGCGTGCCACTATCTTTTCTAGCATTTTTATTTTCATTTTCTTTGCTATTTTAGGCTATAAATATTTTAATTTCTTAGAAGCTAAAAACCAAGCTAATCCAGCAACAGCAACATCAATTACTAGTTCTCAATAGCTCAATTACCAACTATTGATTGATAGCTAAAACGTAACTACACTGCGAATTGATTCTCCTTTGTGCATCAAATCAAAAGCATCGTTGATCTGATCGATGGGCATAGTGTGAGTAACTAAATCATCAATATTGATTTTCCCGTTCATATACCAATCAACAATTTTTGGTACATCAGTACGCCCTCTTGCTCCACCAAAAGCACTACCTTTCCAAACTCTTCCTGTAACTAATTGAAAAGGACGGGTGCTAATTTCTTGTCCTGCACCTGCGACACCAATAATCGTAGAAACACCCCAACCTTTATGACAACATTCTAAAGCTTGGCGCATCACTTCAACATTACCAATGCATTCAAAGCTATAGTCTGCACCACCGCCAGTTAACTCTACTAAATAGGCAACCAAATCTCCGTCAATCTCTTTTGGGTTGACAAAATCAGTCATGCCATAAACTTCTGCCAGAGAGCGTTTATCAGGGTTGAGATCTACGCCAATAATTTTATTAGCACCAACCAATTTCGCGCCTTGAATCACATTTAAACCAATACCACCCAAGCCAAATACCACGACATTTGCCCCAGGTTCAACTTTAGCTGTATTAATTACCGCACCTAAGCCAGTAGTTACTCCACAGCCAATTAAACACACTTTGTCTAGAGGCGCATCATCCCGAATTTTGGCGACGGCGATTTCTGGTAAAACCGTATAGTTAGCAAAAGTAGATGTTCCCATATAATGATAAAGCTTTTCACCGTTAAGAGAGAATCGACTAGTGCCATTGGGCATTACTCCTTTTCCTTGAGTAGCTCGTATTGCTTGACAAAGATTAGTTTTTTGACTCAGACAATATTCACACTGGCGACATTCGGGAGTGTATAAAGGAATGACTTTATCTCCAGGTTTAACACTCGTGACACCTTTGCCCACCTCGGCAACAATTCCTGCCCCTTCGTGTCCTAAAATAGTAGGGAACAAACCTTCAGGATCTGCACCAGAAAGAGTATAGGCATCTGTATGACAAACTCCTGTCGCCTTGATTTCGACTAAAACCTCCCCTGGTTGTGGTGCTTCTAACTGTACAGTTTCAATTCTTAAAGGTTGACTTGAACCAAAAGCTACGGCTGCTTTGACATCCATGCTCATTATTTCCTGATTAATATAGCCACGAGAATTTTAGCTTATTAATTCAGTAAGTATTTCAAGTTTTTTCTAAAGTTTACAGCTTGTAAATAAGCGGTTTCTCAATAAATAGGATTTTTTTAATTTGATATTCAGGTTGTTGTGGGAAAGTAGGAAATAGAAAGAAGAAGTAGAAGCGCAAGGTGAGACAGTTGCGGTGGGCGGTTTCACCGACATAAGCAAACTGTCGAACTCGAAGAGCTTACGCCTTAGAAAAAGTTAGAAATAAAAGGTCAAATGTCAAGTTTTTTTCAGTCGGCAAGTAAAAATTCAAAGATGATGGAAGCGAGATTAAAAATTGATTATTTATTAGATGTTCAAGCCGTAGAAAAAGCTGATGCTGAAGATGTGATTAAGGGGTTACAAAAAAAACCAAAATCTCTTCCTGCTCGTTATTTTTATGATAGTCAAGGTTCACAATTATTTGAGCAGATTTGCTTGTTACCAGAATATTATCCCACTCGTACTGAAGCGAGTATTCTTGAGCAGTATGCTTCAGAAATTGTTAAACGCACTCAAGCGGTTGAATTAGTTGAATTAGGTAGCGGTAGCTCGACAAAAACTCGTTATCTCTTCGATGCTTATCAAAACTCCAATAGTCCTTTGTATTATACTCCTGTTGATGTGAGTGATAGTATTTTGAAAATAAGTGCCGATAGTTTATTAAGAGATTATCCTCAGTTAAAAATACAAGGAAAAGTTGCTACTTATAGTCAAGCATTACAGCAGTTAACCTCTTACTCTTTAGGTAAAAGAATAATTATTTTTTTGGGGAGTAGTATTGGTAATTTTGATCCTAGAGAATGCGATCGCTTTGTCTTTCAGATTACCACAGCCTTAAATTCAGGAGACTATTTTCTACTCGGTATCGATTTACAAAAACCAGTTGAGATCTTAGTAGCAGCCTATAATGATGCTCAAGAAGTTACCGCAGCCTTCAACCTCAATATGTTGCAGCATCTCAATAATCGCTTTCAAGGAAATTTTAATCTAAATTTATTTAGACATCAGGCAATTTACAATTCAACTGCACATCAAATCGAGATGTATTTAATTAGTCAACAAACTCAGTCAGTTACTTTAGCTAATCTTGACTTAACTACCGAATTAGCTCCAAAAGAACGAATTTTAACGGAAATATCTCGTAAATTCGATCTACGGCAAATGCAGGAGTATTTGGGCGATCGCAATTTAAACCTAATTCAAACTTACACTGATCAAGAACAATGGTTTGGGTTATTGCTTTGTCAAAAAAAATAAATTTAGTTAAATTTGTGAAGATTTTGGTATGACATTTACATAGTAAATAGTTATATTAAAAGGGATTGTCGAAGGATGATTTAGAAACAAAATCAAATGGCTACAAATATTTCAAATACTTGGTGGGAAAGTTATCGTAACACTGTAGAATTTACTAAGACTTTTCGTGAACTTGTCAGTTTAGTCGATGACCGAGAAGACGTTGCTCAAAGTATGATTAGTTGGGAAAAAAGCAGATATCCAGGAAAATCTGAAATCTGGTATGCTAAAAAGCTAATCAATGAGCTTAAGAATAAACGTTTTGTCAGTACTTTATATTAGTCTGAGTACTTAGGTTAATTAGTTTGAGAGGTAAAATTTCCATTTGTTTTTTAGCTATATATCTCTAAATATCCCTGGTGGAACTTAAACCAGGGATATTTAGCTTCTTAAATTATCTACCGATTATATTCAAACCCTATTTAAAATTCAAAATTTATCTTCTGCCTTCTTCTCTCTTCCTGCCACGAAGCAATACCAACTAGCCTCTACATCTCAATCTATCGATCAACCAAATGCGACTGACTATTAAAAAATTATACTGGCTCGATATCTCGATTTTGGGGCTAGCATTAATAGTAACGCTACTAGGTATTGGCAGCTATGGTTTATATGAACCCCATGAAGGTCATTTTGCTATGGTTGGTCAAGAAATGGTTTGGCGTAATGACTGGGTTACACCTTATCTTAATGGCTCTCCCTATCTCAATAAACCGCCATTTCTCTATTGGGTAATTGCCATCTCTACTAAAATTTTTGGGGCAACAGAATTTGCAGCTAGATTACCTATTGGTTTGATGGGTTGGTTGGGCATAATTATTGCCTGGAAATGGACAAGAGATCTCTGGGGGATTAATTCTAGTCGCGTTGCAGCTTTAATGCTTTCGGTAACTTTAGGCTGGTTTATTTTTAACCACCAGATCCTCATTGATGTAGTCTTGGGAACTTTACTCTTAAGTAGTAATTATTGCCTCTGGCGTTGGCTTTATCAACCGCGCTCATGGCTATACTGGACAGGGGCTTATGTTTCCTTAGCTTTATGCGTTTTAACCAAAGGCTTAATTGGGATAGTTTTTCCCCTCATTGGTTATCTAGCACTGGTAGTAATACAAAAAGATAGGAAAATAATTAAACCCATTAAACTATATCAGGGTTTGTTGTTAGTATTAGCGATCGCACTACCTTGGTTTATCGCTGTCGAACAGGCTAACCCAGGTTTTTTGCATTACTTTCTCGTTAACGAGCATTTTGAGCGTCTCTTGGATCGTCGTTTTCCTCCAGACTACGAAGTATCTAAAGTCAGTGCGGTGGGCTATTTAGCCATTACAGCCTGTTGGTGTTTTCCTTGGATTTTATTTCTCCCCTCGGTAATCAAGTCTACCTGGAAAGAATGGCGACGAGGTTTTTTAAACAATGCTTCGAGACTAGACAGCCAAAATAGTGATGGAATTTTCCTACTGGCGATCGCAGCAATTTTACCCGTCCTTTTGTTTTTACCTCTCTCTTCCCGTCTAATTTATTACAGTATTCCTGCTATCCCCCCTTACGTTATCTTGTGTGCTGGTTGGTGGGATAAATATAGTCGTCAGTCAGCCTCTAGCCAACAGCAATCAACCATAGTTAATTATCCTCTATCCAAGACTAATGATTCTGTTTCTGTCATCACCCTCTACAAATCTTCTTTAAAACAAATTAGTTGTCCCATAAAAACCAAGACAATTAACCTCTATGGAGCGTTCGCTATTATTTGGGGCAGCAGTTTTTACACTGCGAGTGTGCTACTACCTTTAATAACTAACCTCTTACCGCCTATTTTGCATACACCAGCAACTCTAAAATTAATGATTATTGTGGGAGTTGCTTTAGGCACAGGTTGGTTAGCTACGGGAATTGGACTGTTATGGCGTTCGGCATTAGCTTGGCTGCCTTTATTGATAACCCTAATTATTACTTATATAGCTACCGTTAAAGGTTTTTGGCTTTACCAAGATCTTCGTTCCTCCAAAAACCTGGTTCAACAAGCTAATTCCTGTTTAACCGTCGATACCCTCTGGACATTTGAAGGTTCACGAGAAATCGGCGCAGCAGGTTCAATTGCCTATTATTTAAATCAAGGACAAAATGCTAATTTTCCTGCCAATACCGCCCTAGGCTGGACAACAACACAAAATCATACCTATCGTACAGTTCTGATTCTCTCAGACGGTGGCAAGAACCGTATCATGCCCAAGTTTCCTGGCTCTTCACCGCAATACCTGATTACCAAATCCGAACTACAACAATATTGGGATAGCGATCGCCCTGTGGTCTTTTTAACCGATTTTCTCCGTCAACCTAACGACAGTAACGATCCTCCCAACCTAAATTTACCCCAAGGAACAACCACCCCCTATCTAGTTAATGGTCAACGCCGACTTTATCTCAATCCAGTAGCCAATCAACAATGTTTACCTAGGGGCGTAAGTAGATAAGCCAAATGATTTGTGTATCAACAATTCTTTTAATGGTCACTGCCGTACCAAATAGACTCTACTTTATTAATAATTAATTTAGCTTGAATTAATTGTTCGGGTTCGAGGATAACTGTAACATGACCTAGTTTTCTGCCAGGACGAGAAGTTTTACCGTACCAATGAAGATAACTCTGAGGAATTGCCAAAATTTGCTCGCGTTTAACTTGATAGTCAGATTCTGATTCTTCATAACCCAAGAGATTAACCATTACTGCCCCAGCCGATTTTAAAGCTGTTGATCCTAAAGGCAAATCTGTAACTGCTCTTAACTGCATCGCAAACTGGGAAGTATGACAGCCATCTAGAGTATAATGTCCTGAATTGTGAGTACGGGGGGCAATTTCGTTAACTAGCACTTGGTTATCCGCAGTCAAAAAGAATTCAATCCCTAATACCCCAATTACCTCTAGCTTATCTAAAATGGTACGGGCGATCGCTTCAACTTCTTGAGCCACCTGCTTATCAATTTCGGCAGGGGTAATCGTCCAATGACACACTTGATTGTGTTGATAGGTTTCGGTTAAGGGATAAACGGCAATTTTTCCTGCTGCATTACGGGCTGCAATGATCCCTAATTCTCGCTCAAAAGGAATAAATTCCTCTACTAATAATTCTGTCAGTGGAACACGCTGAGATAGTGCAGCTAAAGCTTGAGCATCTTTAATAATAAAAGTTCCCTGTCCATCGTAACCATGGCGACGAGCTTTCAAAACTACGGGAAATTGAAAGGATGAAGGATGAAGGATGAGGGATGAGGATAAATTGGCTTCCTGTTTAGTCTGTTGGCTGTCTAAACCTATTTCCTCGTTGGGATAAAGACTAAATTTTGGTACAGGAATACCAATACTTTGTAAGAAACTTCGCTGGTGATATTTATCCAATAAAGGCGCGAGAGCAGCTAAACTGGGACGAAAGCAAATTCCTTGTTGTTCGAGCTTTTGTAAAGCTTCGAGGTTGATAAATTCATTTTCAAAAGTAATTACATCACATAAAGTCGCTAATTTTTCCGTAGCTTCCGCATCATCAATTTCTGCTAAAACCACTTGGTTAGCAAGACTTACAGCTGGATCGTTTTGGTTAGGAGTTTGCACTATCAATTTAAGATCCAACCCCAGTGCTTCTGCCCCCATCATCCAAGCCAATTGCCCACCACCAATCACGCCAACCTGTCTGCCTTTCATGTTCGCTTCTCAACTCTATTATTCAACCATTAACAAGTTTACTGTTTATACCGGATTAAATATTCCTGACTTTTGACTCAACCGTAGCGGTACTACTGATCATCCAAAATCCATTCTGAACTACGTTCCCCCAAGTCTACTTGCATACTAACAGCTTTACCTAAACGCGGACGTTCACGGGTTTTGGCGATAAAAGACTGTAACTGTTCTACCCCATTCCAAGCATTGAGATAAAGTGCGATCGCGTTAAGGTTTTCGGTATACTCTTGGGGAGACAAAGGAAATGAAGCTTGTTCTAAATATTTCCACATCACCTGAACAAAAATTTTACCTTTAACTTTCCTGAGTTGTACATCGTAAGAACAGCCCCACTTTTCTAATAAAAGCTGATGTAATTGTTCGCCTGTAATCATATTTTTCTCAAAAAAGAAACTAACTCTGAGTGGAATGGTTACTCAATCTCTGTAATAATTTAATACATTGGTTTATATTGCGTTTTGAGTAAAGCTAGTATGAGTAAAGCCAAAGTCATTTTGGCAACAACTCTTAAGCAAACTTCAAAAAACAACACGCAACTATTAACTTTTAAAAACGGAGAACTCCCTGGAGGTTTCTGGGAATCAAGAGTTTAGACATTTTCTTGTCATTATCCTAGTTTACAAAAAAATACAATTTATCTATAGTTATGGCTCAAATTTCTAGTTCTTCTGATGTCCCCGATATGGGGCGCAGACAATTTATGAATTTTCTTACCTTTGGCTCAATCACAGGAGTAGCCTTGGGAGCTTTATATCCTGTAGTGAAATATTTTATTCCTAAAAGTAGTGCTGCTGGTGCTGGTGGTCTGGCTGCTAAAGACGCATTGGGTAACGATATTATTGTTAGCGAATTTTTAGCTTCCCATCAACCAGGCGATCGCACTTTAGCTCAAGGTCTAAAAGGCGATCCTACTTATCTGGTCATTGAAGGAGATTCTACTCTCCGTAACTACGGCATCAATGCTGTATGCACTCACTTGGGTTGTGTAGTTCCTTGGAATGCCAGTGAAAATAAATTTAAATGTCCTTGTCATGGTTCTCAATATGATGAGACTGGCAAAGTAGTTAGAGGGCCTGCACCTTTATCTTTGGCACTCGTTCATGCTGAGGAAAAAGAAGACAAACTCTATTTTAGTCAGTGGACTGAAACTGATTTCCGTACTGGTGAGAAACCTTACTGGGCATAAATAAGCTGTTAATCATTTAATTTGCTTGTTATGACTGACTGGGAGACTGAGTGACTTGGAGACTGGGAGAGAGTCTAAGAGTTTTTTCCTGATACGAAATACGAATAATATGCAGTTTAAATGCGTAACGGCTTAAAAGGCATTTAATTCTCTCTACCAATGCCAAATTGTATTCATAAAATTAATTTTTTGAGATTGTTGATCGAACAAATGAGAACATTAAAACCATTGGCAGTATTAAAGTCTGTCAAGGAAATACTTGCTAAATCTGCTGTTATAGCGATCGCTACTGTGGCAATTTTCTTTGCTAGCGATCTGGCTATTGCTCAATCTGCTGGGGCATATCCTTTTTGGGCGCAACAAACTGCTCCTGAAACTCCTAGAGAAGCTACAGGTAGAATTGTCTGTGCTAACTGTCATTTAGCCGAAAAAAAAGCAGAAGTTGAAATTCCCCAATCAGTACTACCTGACTCAGTATTTGAAGCAGTAGTTAAAATTCCTTACGACCTCAACAGTCAACAGGTATTAGGAGATGGTTCTAAAGGTGGTTTAAACGTTGGTGCGGTACTAATGTTACCTGAAGGCTTTAAAATTGCCCCCGAAGACCGTATTCCTGAAGAAATGAAGGAAAAAACAGGTGGTCTATACTTCCAACAATATAAAGAAGGTGCTGATAACGTCGTGATCGTTGGCCCTTTACCTGGCGACCAATATCAAGAAATCACTTTCCCCGTACTTTCTCCTAATCCTAAAACTGATAAAAATATTCACTTCGGTAAGTATGCAGTTCATTTAGGAGCTAACCGTGGACGTGGACAGGTATATCCTACTGGTGAAGCTAGTAACAATAACGAAGTTAAAGCTTCTGCTGCTGGTACAATTGCCTCCATTACTCCTCAAGAGGCAGGCGGTTATCAAGTTACTATCAACACTGAAGATGGTAGTGTGACTGACACAATTCCTGCTGGTCCAGAACTAATTGTAACTGAAGGACAACAAATTGCTACGGGAGAAGCCTTGACTAATAACCCCAATGTTGGTGGCTTTGGTCAAAAAGATACTGAAGTTGTGCTACAAAGTCCCGCTCGTATCGCTGGTTTGATGGCTTTTGCTGGTGGTATTATGATCTGCCAAATTTTACTAGTAGTTAAGAAGAAACAAGTAGAAACTGTTCAAGCAGCAGAAATGAATTTTTAATTAGTTTACTGACAGTTTGAATTGTATAAAATTGGGGCAGGTTTAATACCTGTCTTTTTTTTTGAATAAACAACGATAATTTAATTTATCATGAAAGACAAACTCTATCAAAAATTACTAAACCAATCTTTCAGTTATGATGAAGCATACTATTTCTGTCTTAGTAGAAGACGAAGCAGGAGTTTTAACGCGCATTGCAGGATTATTTGCTCGTCGAGGTTTTAATATTGAAAGCTTGGCAGTAGGTCCTGCGGAACAAGTAGGAATCTCTCGTATTACTATGGTAGTGCCTGGAGATGAGCAGATTATAGAGCAGCTAATTAAACAACTCTACAAACTAATTAGTGTCCTAAAGGTGCAAGATATTAGTCTGCAACCCTGTGTAGAAAGAGAATTAATGCTGATTAAAGTCAATGCTACAGCTTCTAATCGAGCCGAAGTAATTCAATTGACCCAGATTTTTCGCGCTCGGATTGTCGATCTTTCCGAAGAAACTCTAACTATAGAAGTTGTCGGCGATCCTGGTAAGATTGTGGCAATTATTCAGATGTTAAATAAATTTGGTATTCGCGAAATTGCCCGCACTGGTAAAATCGCCTTGATTAGGGAATCTAAAGTTAATACTGAATATCTTAAGTCTTTGGAAGCAAAAGTTACTTTCTGAAGTACTTAGTAATATTAAACATTGAACATTTAACATTGTTGATAAATGATAAATGTTAAAGCGGTAGTATGAGAAAGAATTAACCAAATCTAACTGTCTCAGAGATATAGTGGAATTAAAACGTGCAATCATTGTCTACAAATCAGGAGACAATACTAGTAGACAATGGGCAGAAAGGTGTGCAAGAGAATTAGAATCTCTTCAATGTCAGGTATTATTAGGACCTAGTGGTATTAAAGATAACCCTTATCCTGTTTTTTTGGCTTCTTCGACCGAGAAAATCGATTTAGCAGTAGTTTTAGGTGGAGATGGTACAATCTTAGCTGCTGCTAGACACTTAGCCCCAGGCAGTATA
Source organism: uncultured Pleurocapsa sp. (assembly GCA_964393695.1). Classification (GTDB taxonomy): domain Bacteria; phylum Cyanobacteriota; class Cyanobacteriia; order Cyanobacteriales; family Xenococcaceae; genus Waterburya. Next base: position 838 of record CAYMWC010000154.1, on the reverse strand, counting down.
CCAATTTTAGCAGTCAATGTCGGTGGACATTTAGGATTTTTAACCGAACCTTTTGAATTGTTTGAAGATACGGCAGTAGTTTGGGAACGTTTGCAATCAGATCATTATGCAGTGCAAAAGCGGATGATGCTACAAGCCCAATTGTTTGAAGGTGAACGTCCGCAATTAAAGCCTATTGGCGAAACATTTTACTGTCTCAATGAAATGTGTATCAAACCTGCCAGCATTGATCGGATGCCCACCTCGATCTTGGAAATGGAAGCAGATGGACAGGTGATTGATCAATACAGTGGTGATGGTTTATTGGTTTCTACCCCCACTGGTTCAACGGGTTATACAGTTTCTGCCAACGGGCCAATTTTACATCCTGGAATGTGGGCGATCGCTATTACCCCTATTTGTCCCCTGAGTCTTTCTGGTCGTCCTTTGGTATTACCCCCTGGTAGCGTTGTTAGTGTCTGTCCAATTAGAGATTACGAGGTTAATACTAAACTCTGGACTGACGGTGCTTTGGCTACAACTATTTGGCCAGGACAGAGAGTTATGATCAAAATGGCTAATTGCCAAGCACATTTTATTATTCTACGAGAAAGCTATTCTTTTTATGAAACCCTGCGAGAAAAACTACACTGGGCAGGTACGAGAGTTTATTATAGTAATCCGAGTTGAATTACATGGATTCTAGAAAGTTTTGTATACTCTCTTTCTTTATTTATTAAGGTCATAATACTAGGATAATAAAATCCATGATGTGACTTCCTCCCTCAATAAATTGAGGGCTTTCCAATCTCGCGATTGAGAGCTTCCTGTCCCACGCCACTTATCTAGAACAGCCCCA
>CAYMWC010000153.1:0-14106 GCA_964393695.1 uncultured Pleurocapsa sp. | reverse complement strand
TAAGCTTTTCTCATAGCGGATAGGCGTGAGGCTTCCCGCTCACACAGCTAAAAAACATGGCGTTACTGAATAAAAATTGAAGTATACAATTGCAAAAAGCTAAAAGCAGATGGCTCTCAAGCTCATAACTAAAAACTATATTACTCGCAGTTTTATATTGTAAATCAGTAACCCCAAAAATACTTGTGCCTTATCACGTACAATTTTGCCCAGGAATCACTCTATTAATTAACCCAGACTTGCCAAAACATCACTAGCGTGAGTACTAGTATTAACTTGGTCATCTACACGCACAATTGTGCTAGTGCCATCAATAATATAAGTGACACGTTTGGCATAACCACCACCATCAACATCATAAGCTTTGGTAATTGCGCCGTCGCTATCAACTAAAAGCGTAAAAGGCAAACCATATTTTTCTTTAAATTTTTGATGGGATGCTTGATCGTCCATGCTGACACCAAGAACTACCATATCTTTATCTTGATATTCAGCAAAGTTATCGCGGAAGCTTTGAGCCTGCTTTGTGCAACCAGGAGTATCATCTTTGGGATAAAAATAAAGAACAACTATTTTTCCTTGAAAATCTGAGAGAGAAACGCTGTTACCCTCATCATCGGTAGTTGTAAAAGCAGGTGCAGTTGTGCCAACTGATAAAGTCATGGTTGATAAATCCTTTTAAATTTAAGCTTTTTCTTTTAAACTCTAGCGTAAATTAGACCTTGAACGCTTAATTAATTGAGAGAAATAACTTGCGCTTTACCTAAGCTTAATGAGAATAGAGTAAATAAATACTAGTAGAATATCAAAGAGAAAACTTGTAGATTAAAACCATATTTAAATTAACTAAATCAACTAATAGTAGACATCAAAACTATATGAATAACAATTATGAACCGAGAATAGAACCACGTTCTGGGGTTGAAAGAATTTTAGATAGCAGTTTTTATTGGCTAGCCAAAATCTTAGCATTGGCGATCGCAGGTGTTTTAATTTGGATTACCATTCAAGTGGGAATCAAAGCTACTCCAGCGATACAAGAGTTTGGGTTCAACTTTTTTTCTACTAGTAGTTGGAATCCTGTAAAAGAGCAATATGGGGTTTGGCCCGCAATTTACGGTACTTTGGTTAGTTCATTTATTGCTCTAGCAATTTCTGTACCAATTGGTTTGGGAGTAGCTATTTTCCTGAGTGAAGGCTATATGCACCCAAGTTTACAAAGAATCATGGTTTTTATGGTGGAACTTTTGGCAGCCATACCTAGTGTAGTTTATGGACTGTGGGGAATTTTTGTCTTGATTCCCTTTCTTAAAGGTTTTACCCCTCTTAGAGGGCCAGGAATGTTACCTGCTGCCTTGATTTTATCGGTGATGATTTTACCCACAATTGCTGCTATTGCTCGCGACTCGATTATTAATGTCGATAAAGGTTTACGCCAAGCTGCGGTTGGTTTGGGGGCGACTCGTTGGGAAGCTATTTTGCAAATAATTTTACCGGCTGCTTCTTCAGGTATTATTGGCGGTATTATGTTGGCTTTGGGTCGAGCTTTAGGGGAAACAATGGCAGTCACCATGTTGATTGGCAATGCTAATCAGGTAAACCCTTCTGTATTTGCTCCTTCTAATACGATTTCTTCTTTGTTAGCAAATCAATTCGCCGAAGCCAGTGGTTTACAAGTATCTGCTTTAATGTATGCAGCTTTAATTTTGTTTTTGATTACCCTGGTAGTCAATGTTTTAGCTCAATTATTAGTAACTAGATTACAAAGAATTTAAGGTATCAACTGATATATATAATGACCAAACAAACATCTCCCCAATCAGCAGATTTTGAAGAATTTAGTCTCAAGCGTAATCCCACTTCCCCTCGAACTTTGTTCGGATTGATTATGAGTGGTATTGCTGGCTTATTTACCTTGCTGGCAATTATTCCCCTATTTATTATTCTGATCTATTTATTAACTAAAGGAATTAGTTCTCTTTCTCCTGCTGTCTTAACTCAATTACCCCCACCTCCTATGTTAGATGGTGGAGGTTTTGGGAATGCCATTGTCGGAACAGTAATTATGGTTGGCATTGGGGCATTGATTAGTGTGCCTTTGGGAGTCATGGCAGCGATTTACCTCTCAGAATTTAATGAAGGCAAAATTGCAGAATGGATTCGCTTTGCGACTAATGTACTTAGTGGTGTACCTTCAATTATCGTCGGGGTATTTGCCTATAGTGCGATCGTGTTAACCACTAAAAGCTATTCTGCTTGGGCTGGAGGTTTTGCTTTAGCGATATTAATGTTGCCAATTATTGTTCGTACCACCGATGAAGCTCTGAAACTAGTACCCCAAGAAGTACGCCAAGCATCAGTTGGTATTGGGGCAAATCAATATCAAACAGTTTTACAAGTAGTATTACCTGCTGCGTTACCCGCAATTGTTACAGGCGTAACTCTTTCGATCGCTCGTGCTGCGGGAGAAACTGCCCCACTACTGTTTACAGCTTTATTTACTCAGTATTGGCCCGATTGGAACAATAAACTAGTTGAACCTACTGCTTCTTTAGCGGTGTTGGTTTATAATTTCGCGATCGTACCTTTTCAAAACCAGCAGGAATTAGCTTGGGGTGCAGCTTTCATTTTGGTACTTTTGGTTTTAGCTACCAGTATTCTTTCTCGGTTAGCAACGGCAAGACGGACTTATTAGATTTTAGGCACAAGTTTCCAAAACATTAAAAGCGATCGCTTTAATCAAAAATAACGAGCAAATTATCAAAAAAGCTATTTTATTCACTATTTTTTTTGCTGGTTATATTAATAATAAATTCTGGTATTAGTTCAGGCATGATTTGTGATTCAACTAATCCTGTTGGATTATGAACTGGAGCTTCGGCGGGAGCAAGTTCTTTAGTAGATCCTGAGGCTGCTTGCGGATCTACTGAAGGCAACCAACCTAAAAATGGCAAGGGAAGCAAAGTAGATAAATTAGTAATAATTACTAACAACCAGAGTTTATCAAAATTATGTTCCGTAACTCCTAACCAAGAAGTTAGTAAAGCCCCCAATTCATGAGATAGCAAGCCTGATAAATTCCAAATCGACATCAACATAGCAAACAAAGTTGCTTCAACTCCTGGTGGACAAAGACGGGCTGACAATACCAACACTGGCATCCAGGTAATCTGTCCGACAACGGTTAAGATCAAACTATCTCCCAAACTAAACCAGTAATCGTCAATACCTAAAGCGCGGTTAGCATGAGTAACTAAAAGTAGGGTTGTCATCCCCAAAGCTGCTGCGATGACTGTACTCCAGCCTAAAATCAGCCTAAAGGGAACGGTTTTTAAATAGCGTTGAAATAAAAATATCCCAATTAAGGAAGCAAAACTAGTAACCAGTCTGACTCTACCCAAAAATTCAGGTTCAAACCCTAATTCATTAGTGCTAAAGAAGAAAAATGCTGAGTCAGCAGTGGGGGTAGCTTGCCAAAAAAACAGAAAAGCAATGGGCAACCATACTGGTTTTTGTTTAACTGCACTCCAGAGTTGTTTGATTTGTTCTTTAACGGGAGAGTTTGAGGTTTTAGACTCATCTGAGTTAATTTTTTCTTCAGCAATTAGCCAAGCTACTGACGAAACTATCAGGGGAAAAGTAGCGGTAATTTCAAATACTTGATTGCTGCTTAAATGCTGTAGTAAAAAACCACTAAAATAAGCCGTTAATAAGCCACCCAAAGCAGAGCATCCCCAGGATAATGATTGTAATGAGCCTGCTTGAGCTAAGGATTCTTCTCTGGCTCTTTCGACAATTAAAGAGTCTACAATTACATCACTAACAGCAACAGCAAGGGAAGTTAACAAAATTACCAAAGTTGCTGTCCAGGTACTATTAACAACAGTTGCCAAAGCCAGCCAGGAGAAAGTTCCTAATAATCCTGATAAAATTAGGTAAGGGCGACGACGATAGCCTAAAATCGGCAGACCATCAGACATAAAGCCAAATAATGGTTTAATGACCCAAGGTAGAGAAGCAATACCAGTTAAAGCTGCAACTTCCGCAGGAGTTAAACCCAGATCATCTTTGAGGAAAAAACTTACTGCCAAGCGAGCTAGCCCCAAAATTCCCTGTACAAAATAAACGGTTAAGATAGCGAATAATTCAGGGGTTGGTTGATTACCAAAAAGAATTTTGTCTTGTATTAGTTTTTTTAAGCCTTTGAATTCAAAGGAATTGGAGATCATGTAGTTTATTAAAGATTTATAACTATTATTAATAATAAGCAATAATACTCCCAAAAATCTTCAGCTTGAAGACCGAGTTGAGAAATAAATATAGAAATCAGCTAAAAGTATGATTTAGAGTTTACGCAGTTAGACGAAAAATTCAGGTTTGAGGGAACAGTATTATTAGAAACGATGATGATGAATTATGAACGATAAACGATTAATCAGTGAGCAGCTATTGATAAAAAGTTCTGAGTTTTCTTAACCCTTCAGTTGACTTAATCTCAACTGCAATTATTAGAGATATGTTGTTGGACAAAATCTTACTTTAGCCAGCCGACAAATAGGTAATTGAGGGGATAAGCTGTTACGCATTCAAACTGCATATTATTCCTATAAGGAAAAAACTCTTAAACTCTCCCCCAGTCTCCAAGTCACTCAGTCTCCCAGTCAGTCATAATAAGTAAATTAAATGATTAAGATTAACAGCTTAGTATTAAATCAATAGCCCCTCAGAAGAAGTTAATCATGTATCACATTAATTTGGCTAAAGCAGCTTTGGTGATTTCTCAAACAATGGCTTTATTTCTAACTACTTTATCTTATCCTGCTAATGGTCAAGGTTTGAATTTCGTTGATTTGAATCAAGCAAATCAGTTCTTTTCTGATGGAAATAAGCAATTTGAACAGGAAATAGAACAATTCGGCGAAACTTGGAAATTACCAACCATCAAACTCCCTCAAGATTATCATCAACCTGAAAGTCTTAATCAGTCAAGTTTCATTGATCGCGAAGGTATCCTTCGGGTAATCGCCAACAAATTAAAACCAGTTACGGAGACTACGATTGACTCCACCAGACCATTTGCGGAGTAAGTCCGTAGGACTCAAGGGATCGCTGATTTAGAACAAAACTCAGCAGTGCATCTATTTGACTGGCTTTACGTCTTTTCAAAAGAGCCGCACCCAAAGTCTTTCTGTTCTTAGTGAAGCATTATTTTTAAAGCTAAAAGCTAAAAACTAATAACTACGAACCAGTCCATTTAAACGAAGTCATTTCACATTGGACGTTGAATATACTCTTGCAATGCCTTAACTTCTAAAGGTTCAGACTGTAAAGAGCGAATTGCTGCTACTGTTGCTTTTGCACCTGCGATCGTAGTAACAATAGGTAGTTTGTAATCTAATGCCATTCTCCTAATTAATTGAGCATCGGTTTGGGATTCTTCTCCTGTGGGAGTATTGATAATCAATTGGATTTGATTATTTTTGATCGCATCAACAACATGAGGACGACCTTCATGGAGTTTTAAAACCAAATCGACATCTTTAATACCGTTAGCTTGTAATGCTTTTTGAGTTCCCGCAGTCGCCACAATTTTAAAGCCTAGGTCGATAAAATCTTTGACTACAGGTACCATCACTTGTTTGTCTCGTTCGTTAACAGAAATAAAAACTGTTCCTGTTAAAGCTAAATCTACCCCAGCACCAATTTCAGCTTTAGCAAAGGCTTTACCAAAGTCGCTATCAATACCCATTACCTCGCCTGTAGAACGCATTTCAGGCCCTAATAGGGTATCGGTGTTAGTAAATTTATTAAACGGTAGTACTGCTTCTTTGACTGCAATATGTTTGGGAATAGTTTCGTTGATTACCCCCAAAGACTCTAAACTTCTTCCTGACATGACCAAAGAAGCGATTTTGGCTAGGGGAACACCAGTAGCTTTGGAGACATAGGGAACAGTACGGGAAGCGCGGGGATTAGCTTCAATGATAAATACCTGTTCTCCTTGGACAGCATACTGAATATTTATCAAGCCTACGACTTTTAAGGCTCTGGCTAATTTTTGTGTCCAGTCACGAATGGTAGCAATAGCTGTTTCTGGCAGCGAGTTATAGGGTATAGAACAAGCGGAATCTCCTGAATGTATCCCTGCCTGTTCGATGTGTTCCATAATGCCTCCAATCACTACCTTGCCACTGTGATCGCAGAGGGCATCTACGTCTACTTCGATCGCATTTTCTAAGAATTTATCAATCAAAATTGGATGATCGGGTTCTACCTCGACTGCATAGGTCATATATTGTTTAAGATCGGCATTGGAATAGACAATTTTCATTGCCCTACCTCCTAAAACATAGGAAGGACGTACCACTACAGGATAGGAAATGCGGTTAGCAATTTTGAGTGATTCTTCGTAACTACGAGCAATACCGTTAGGGGGCTGTTTTATATCTAATTCTCGCAATATATGTTCAAATCGTTCCCGATCTTCGGCAACATCGATAGAATCGGGTGATGTTCCCCATATTTTAGGAATTGGAGATTTATCTGTCTCCGCGTCTCCTTGTCTCCTTGTCTCCTTGTCTTCTAAATAAGTCTGTAAGGGTATAGCCAACTTTAAGGGAGTCTGTCCCCCAAATTGAACGATAATTCCTGTAGGGTTTTCTGCTTCAATGATATTCAGAACATCTTCTTTAGTTAAGGGTTCAAAGTACAAGCGATCGCTGGTATCGTAATCGGTAGATACGGTTTCGGGGTTGGAATTAACCATAATGGTTTCGTATCCTGCTGCCGACAAGGCATAGGCTGCATGACAACAGCAGTAATCAAATTCAATCCCCTGTCCAATACGGTTAGGGCCTCCCCCTAAAATCATTACTTTGGATTTATCGGAAGGAGTAATTTCAGACTCGCCTGATTCGTAAGTGGAATAGTAATAGGGCGTATAGGCTTCAAATTCGGCAGCACAGGTATCTACGAGTTTATAGACAGGTAAAACACCTAATTCTTTGCGGTATGTCCGTACTTCATCTTCCGTAGTTTTAGTAGCAAAAGCAATTTGGCGATCGCTATATCCTTGTTGTTTAACATAGCGCATTTGTTCGGCAGAAATTTTCTTCAGGGATGTACCTTTAATAAATTTCTCTGTCTGAAGTAGTTCCTGCATTTTATCCAAAAACCACAGATCAATGGCTGTTAACTCATGAATTTCTTCGGGAGTCATCCCTAGTTTGAAGCCTTGATAGATGCTAAAGATTCTCTCTGGGTTAGGAGTACGTAAATTAGAGCGGACATGGGGAATAGAAGGCAAAGTTTCAGGGCGATCGCATCCAAAGCCATAGCGACCAATTTCTAGGGATCTTAGAGCTTTTTGGAAAGATTCGTTAAAAGTTCTGCCGATTGCCATTGCTTCCCCTACCGACTTCATCTGAGTGGTTAAAATAGGTTGAGTACCTGGGAATTTTTCAAAGGCAAAACGGGGAATTTTAGTGACTACATAGTCAATGGTTGGCTCAAAGGAAGCAGGGGTTTTTTGGGTAATATCGTTCGATATTTCATCCAGGGTATAACCTACCGCTAACTTGGCAGCAAATTTGGCAATGGGAAACCCTGTCGCTTTAGAAGCCAGTGCCGAAGAACGAGATACGCGCGGATTCATCTCAATTACAATTACTTGACCGTTAATCGGGTTAACCGCAAACTGAATATTAGACCCCCCTGTTTCCACCCCAATTTCGCGAATAATCGCCAAAGAATAGTCCCTTAAACGCTGATATTCTTTATCCGTCAAGGTTTGGGCAGGGGCAACGGTAATCGAATCTCCTGTATGTACCCCCATCGGATCGATATTTTCGATCGAACAGATAATTACCACGTTATCTGCCAAGTCGCGCATCACTTCTAGCTCATATTCTTTCCAGCCCAAAAGTGACTTATCGACGAGAATTTGACTTACAGGAGAAGCATCTAAACCTGCTGCGCAAATTTGCTCATATTCTTCTTGATTATAGGCAATTCCTCCTCCTGTACCGCCTAAAGTAAAAGCAGGACGAATAATTAAAGGATAGCTACCAATTTCTAGAGCGATCGCTTTAGCCTCTTCGAGATTGTTGGCAATCCCAGAAGGACACATGGGAACACCAATTTTCTCCATCGCCTTTTTAAATAACAGACGATCTTCAGCTTTTTCAATGGCTGGTAACTTCGCTCCAATTAGTTCTACACCATATTTATCTAAAACTCCACTTTTAGCTAGAGACACGGCAACGTTTAATGCCGTTTGTCCTCCCATCGTTGGTAATAAAGCATCTGGCTTTTCTTTAGCAATTACCTTTTCCACCATCTCAGGAGTTAAAGGTTCAATGTAGGTACGGTTTGCCATTTCTGGATCGGTCATAATTGAAGCAGGATTGGAATTGACCAGAACTACCTCATACCCTTCTTCTCGTAGAGCTTTACAGGCTTGTGTCCCAGAATAGTCGAATTCACAAGCTTGTCCGATAACAATGGGGCCTGAACCAAGAAGTAAAATTTTGTGAAGATCGTTGCGACGGGGCATATTATTCTGTATTTTCGTCTAACTTATACTGCTAGCGATTAATTGTATAGGTTCTTTCCCCCCATTACTGTGTTTGTTTTATCTACATTTAATATCTTGTGATTTAATTAAGTCGATCTGAATTTAAAAATTATGAGACTTGAGCTTGCTTGTTAACAGTTAATTACAAATTGTTTTAATCAGTAAGATGAATTGCAATTGACCGATCGCGCTGAAAATTTAACGTCTCTCTCATAATTATTGCTCTGTTTTTTTGGCTACACTATCAATCTAAAACACCTAAAATCAGCGATTGTGAATGTCAAGAAATGCTTATATCAGTTCTGGCTCAAAATGAGTTTTTTATTGCTATTTGTAACAATTTAGTGGGATCATTAATATTTATTGAACATTCTTGACATGGTTGTTAAAGTGTGAACGCAAACCAAATTAAGAGGTGAAATAATGACTCTATCGCCAAGCGCGATCTTTTTAATTGCAGTCCTAGTTCTGGGCTATCTATTGGCAGTTGGCATAGGTACTTTAGCTTACTTTGCCAATGAAAAAACTATTAAACGCTAGAGGATTAATAGTTTAATAATGAGATCAAACTGATTTACAGCTAGCTAGCTCTCTTACAATTAGCTAGCTGTTTTTGCAGATTAATATTATAGGCAGTTTTTTAAAAAAAGTCTATTGTTATACCATTTGTTTGTGACAAATTAAAAGACTACGTTGTTTGTCAATTGGTTTTTAGCTATTAGCTGTTAGCTTTAAAAATAGCTAGAATGAATACTAAAATTGTCTCTTGCCTTTCCTAAGTATTTAACTTTAATAAAATGGAATTACTTAAGTAATTTTAAGAAATGGTATTAGTTAACAAACCCAGAATAGTTGTTGTTGGTGCTGGTTTTGCAGGGTTGAGAGTTATTCGCCAACTGGCTCACATTAAGGCAGAAATTATCTTAATTGATCGCAACAACTATCACACATTTATTCCCCTACTTTATCAAGTTGCTGCTGGTTTTATCACCCCAGAAGCGATCGCTTATCCTGTGCGAAAATATTTGCGTCCTTTTAAAAATACCCGTTTTATTCAAGCAGAAGTACAAAAGTTAGATTTTGCAGCCAAAGTAGTTACAACTAGCCTGATAGATATAACTTACGATTATTTAGTCTTAGCGACAGGCAGTCAAGCCCAATTTCTCGGTGTAGACGGCGCACCTCAATACGCTCTACCAATGAGAACTTTAGAAGATGCAATAGCAATACGCGATCGCCTGATTAGTAATTTTGAACGGGCTATAGTTACTAGCGATCTTGAACGCCGAAGACAATTATTAACCATCGCTATTGTAGGTGGTGGGGCGACGGGTGTAGAACTGGCAGGTTCTCTAATCGAGTTGGTTCAAGGAACTTTAGCCAAAGACTATCCTACAATCAAGCCTCAAGAAGTCAAAATAATTCTAATTCATTCAGGAGCAAGATTACTCGCCGATTACCCTAGTCATTTAAGCAACTATACTCTCAAGCAACTACGCCGTCGAGGAGTTAAAGTACATCTGCAATCACGTGTTAGGGAAGTGATGCCTGGGGCGATTGAATTTGATGACGGCACAAGTATAGAAACAGCAACTATCATTTGGACAGCAGGAGTTGAGGCTAACTATCCCCAACCAGAATCAGAATTATCTACAGCCACCAAAGATAAAATCTGTGTCAACTCCAATCTGCAATTACTCGAATACCCCGAAGTGTATGCGGTGGGAGATGTGGCATTTGTTAAACATAATAATCAACCTCTACTAGGTATCGCCCCAGAAGCATTACAACAGGGAACAGCCGTAGCCCAAAATCTCCGCCGACAAATACGAGGACTATCCCCCGAACCTTTTAACTATTTTAATAAAGGTAAAGCAGCCATTATTACCCGTAATAGCGGTGTTGCTTATCTTTTAGGACGAATTCCTGTCCAAGGTTTTGTTGCTTGGCTATTATGGTTAGTAATTCATCTTTATTATCTGCCTGGGATATCAAATCGTTTTTTGGTAGTTGGCAGTTGGATTCGCGACTATTTAACAAAAGAAAGAAATTTGCGTCAACTATTTAATCATCGACAAATAAGTCAGTCGAGACTGGCTAAATTATCTAGCGATAATCGCGAAATTGTCAATTCTCCAATTAGTTCCTAGCTAGGTTTACTTACGATATCAAAACTTGAAGATTAATAGCTAAAAGTGAGACATTGCGGTCTTGTTGGTTTCCAACAAAGAGCAAATGTCGAACCCGTAGGGCTAACAGCTAATAGCTAACAGCTTATTCAGAATAACTATGGAGTTAATTAAACCATGAAGTATCTTCCTTTAGCTGCCCGTGTTTGTCTTTCTCTTATCTTTCTTAAAGCAGGAATTAGTCATATTACAGGCTATGCTGGTACGGTTAAGATGATGGCAGATAATGGCTTACCCATTCCTGATGTTTTATTAATTTTTACTATCGCCTTTCAATTATTAGGCAGTCTTTCATTGTTGTTAGGTTATCAAGTAAAAATTGGTTCAATCTTGCTCATTTTATTTTTAATTCCAGCCACTTTAGTATTTCACAATCCTATTGGCGATCCCAGTCAAATTAATGATTTTCTCAAAAATATTGGGTTAATTGGCGGTCTATTAATGGTAATTTACACAGGCGCAGGCGCATTAAGTATCGATCAAGCTACTGCTAAAAAAGAACACCGCGAAATTCCAGAACACTCTAATCCCACAGTTTGATTACTGACTACTATAACCCTCTATATATCTAATATATCTATATATCTTTCACAGACTATTCAATTGTTACGATTTATTTGACTAAAGGATAGACCTCTACTGTTTTAAGGGGCTACCCTTTTTTCAATTCCTCGTAAAGCATTAATTGGATCAAGTTGAGCAGCTTGTCGCGCAGGAACTACACCACAAATCAAACCAATACTGCCTGAAACACCTGTAGCGAGAATAATTGCCCCTAGAGGTACTGAAGCTGGTATAGGGCTAAAAATACCGATAATCATTATTCCGCTAACACCAATACCAGTACCGATCGCACCACCAACAACAGATACAATAATCGCTTCAACTAGAAACTGAGTTAGAATTGCCTTTTGAGTTGCGCCGATCGCTTTACGCAGTCCAATTTCTTTAGTACGTTCTTTTACGGATACTAGCATAATATTCATAATACCAATTCCGCCAACGAGTAGAGAAATACCAGCGATCGCGGTTAAAACCAAACTTAATGCGCCAGTAATCTTACCCATTAAATCTTGAAACGACTTGTTGGCATAGATGCTAAAATCTTTTTTACCATGTCTGCGAGTCAGAATATTAGTAACCTGGAAAGCAGCAGCGCGGATACTTTCTTGATCTTGGGCGGAAAGTTCTAAATAGTCGATGGGAACACCGTTAGGGCTTCTTTTTCCTACTAATTGTTCTGCCATAGTAGTGATGGGAATATAAACAGTTTCATCGGGATTGATACCTAATGATGACCCTTTGGTTTCCATTAAGCCTACTACCTGAAAGCTCAAACCATTAATTTGTAAGGTCTTACCGATAGGGTTTTGGTTATTAAATAGTTTAATGGCGATCGCTCCTCCCAAAACTGCTACCTGGCTATTCTGTCTTTCGTCGGTTGGCGTAAAAAAATTACCTTGTTTAAGGCGAAGGTTACGAACATAAAGTATACCTGGAGTTGTTCCCATCACGTCCGAACTTAGAGCTTTTCCTTGATAAGTTAAACGGGAGTTACTGCTAATTTGAGGTGAAATTTCGCGTACTGCTGGTGCTTGTTCGACAATGGCAGTAACGTCGTCTAAAACTATTTCGGCTGCTTCGTTACTCAAACCTGTATTATTTTCTTCAGAAGCATAAACTGTTAGTTGATTAGGACCAAAAGCTTCTAATTGCTGTTGGGTAAACTGTTTTGCTCCTTGTCCAATGGCAACTACAGCAATTACTGAAGCATTACCAATTACTACACCCAACATGGTTAAGGCAGTGCGAAATTTATTAGCAGTTAGGGTTTTAACCGCCATCTCAATGCTTTCAAAAAATTTCATAAAATTTATTCATCAAATTCAACAGTATCTACGCCTTCGATGGTGACGTTGGATGGTGGAGAGGTAAAGATACGATCGCCCTTGGTTAAACCTGCTGAAATTTCAACGCGATCGCCACTAGTAGTACCCAATTTAACTACTTTAAACTTGGCTTGATTCTGAGCATCAGCTACATATACTCCTGTTTTTCCATCAGCTTGAGTAACCACCGCAGCTATAGGAATAGCGATCGCATTAACAATTGGCTGGCTGATAAAAGTAAGTCTGGTATTCATTCCTGACTGGAGCTTTGATTGTCCTGTGGTTAAAGCAACTTTTACCCGAAAAGAAGTGACATTATTATCTTTAATTGCTCTGGGTGCAATCAGACGCACCTTCCCTTTAAAGGTTTCATTAGTATAAGCATCGACTTGAATATTGACAGTTTGACCAAGTTTAATTTGAGCAATACTAGCTTCGGGGATTTTGGCTTCAATCTCCAAACCGCTTGCTAATTCTGAAATGGAAGTAGAAGTTGCTCCCTCCGTATCGGAAGCTGCTGTAGTTGAGTCTACATAATCTCCTTTTTCTGCATAACGACGAGTAATAATCCCTGCAAAGGGTGCGCGGACTGTGGTTTTATTTAGTTGGATTTGAACTGAGTCAAGTTGGGCTTGGGCTTCAACTACTTCTGCTTCTGCTTGAGCGATTTCTTCGATCCGAGAACCTTTTTGAGTTTCGGCTAAATTTTGCTGTTGTTCAGCAAGTTGAGCTAATTGTGCTTCTAGATTAGCTTGTGCCTCTGCTTCCTGGCTGGCAAATTCCTCAAACGCATTAATAGAAATTGCTCCCTGATCAACTAATAATTGATTCCGTTGTTTTTCTTCTTGGGTGCGTTGTAGTTTGGCTTGTGCTACAGCTACATTAGCTTGAGCAGTTTTCACTCTCGCTTCAGCAGCAGCTATTACTTCGGGACGATTTCCAGCCTTGACTTGGGCTAAATTTGCTTCGGCTTTTTGTAGTGCAGCTTGGTATTGATTAACCTGTGCCTGTATGCGATCGCTTTCCATCAGTGCAATAACTTGTCCTTCACTGACGCGATCGCCTTCTTCAATCTTTAATTCGGCTATTCTGCCTGGTTCATCGGGGCTAAGATTATTAGTACGTATTGCCTGTACTGTGCCATTAGCTTGAAACTGCACGGTTAGATTTTGAGATTTTACAGGTATGGTGTGATTGGCAATTGATTCTGAAGTGCTATCACTTTTACTGGTTAAATAATTGGTAGTAGCGATCGCAGTTATTCCTATTAAAACCAAGCCTCCGACCCAAGGAATAATTAGGTTATTTTTTTTTAAAGATAATAATTTCATAGCAGCTTTTATATATAAAATAAATAGAAATAGAGCTAACTAATAAACATTTTATTTGTCACTTGAGAAAATATAAATTTAAAAATTATTTCTCCTCCATATTCAATTAATTTAAAGAAAAT
>CAYMWC010000152.1:0-14110 GCA_964393695.1 uncultured Pleurocapsa sp. | reverse complement strand
TAACTATGATAAATTACTAGCAAAAATGCCAATTTAAGAGAACTCTTCTTCTAAAATTGTCAAAGTTAGTTAATCCATAAGCTCTTCTCTTAATTAGCTTAATTTTTTGGTTAATTCCTTCTACTGCTCCTTGGGTTGTTCGATTGTCAAAATACGCTAAAATTTCGTCGATCCACCTTTTTATTGTTTGACAACTTTTAGGAAAATATTTATAAGATGATTGAGTCCATTCAACCATTTTCCACAATGCTTCATCCCCCGTTATTTGACTTTCAAATATATCCCTAAATTTCTCCTTTTCTCGATACATTTTTATTAAATCTGGACTCACTTTCTCGACTTGTTTTAATTTTTCTTTTTCCGCTTCATTGAGCTTTTCTTTTTTCTTGAGCAACGGATACTTACTATTGATTATTCCTGGTAATTTTTGCTCTCGTTCTTTTTTGTTTTTTAACTTCTCTGTCTGTCTTTTTTCTTTTTAATATTTTTTGTATATCAACTCTTTTTTTTATTAAATTGTCATAACTACTCTAGAAGAGCCAAATTCTCTAGCAAAGATCTTGTTTGTCACCATGAGTTTAAATCTCATAATTGCTCCTGTAGTCATGGCAGCTTCAGGGACAGAAATTACTCGCAATACTGCTTACGCGATCGGCATTTTATATTGCGTAACTATAGCCTTATCTGTCTATCTTTTCACTGTCATCTTCCAACCCGAAAGATTTTAGGGCGCAAGCCTTGCGCCCCTACATTAAATAATTCATCATTGATATTTGAAAATCATGTCTATACTTCGAGAAACAATAACAGGAATTCGTAGCACTTTTATCTTGTGGTTATTAACGGCTTTAATTTATCCATTTCTCTTAATACTAATCGGGCAATTTGTCTTCCCCAATCAAGCCAATGGAAGTTTGATTACCAATGCCCAAGGTGATATTATTGGTTCAGCTTTAATCGGACAAAACTTTATGAGCGATCGCTATTTTTTTAGTCGTCCTAGTACTACTAATTACAGCACAGGTGATGATGCTAAACCCACAGGTGTTAGTGGTGCGAGTAATTTAGCACCTAGCAATCCCGAATTAAAATCTAGAATTCAAGAAACTGTTACCCAACTGAAACAACAAGGAATTAAACCCACTGCTGACTTAGTTTATACTTCTGGTTCAAGTTTAGATCCTCATATCACATTTGAAGCAGCTAGAGGACAGATTTCAAGAGTTGCTCAAGCTAGAGGATTAGATACCAATCAAGTTGAACTTTTAATAACTAAAAATACTGAAGGAAGATTTTTAAGTATATTTGGAGAACCAGGAGTAAATGTTTTAAAGTTAAATTTAGCGTTAGATGATTTGAATCGAAGTTAGATTTAACGTAGCTTTTTTCAGTTTTGTAAGAATAATGTTTGAGACGAATGACATCACTGACTTGTTCAAGCAGTTTTCTAGGAGGTTTTTCCACGGAATGATATCCCGAAAAATTCTTGATATTACACTTATATGGAAAAGTAAGGTACATGCTTCTATTTTTGATAGATTTGGCGTTAGCCCAACAAATTTCACTATTGAACACGAGATTTCTCCAAGGAACTAGACTTCAGCATGATCGCCGATTTTATTAGTTGAGTGGAGCATCACAAAACTCGACCCATAAGATCTGAAGCCAACAATATACTCTCCAAGCTAGAATAGAAGAATTAAGTTGTAGCAAGGTCAAATTAATGACAGTTCGACAACCTAGATATAGCAAGGAAGAGTTTGCCCGCCGTGGGGATGAGATATATGAATCTCAAGTGCGTCCCAAGGTCGAAGCAGGCAATCATGGCAAAATTGTGGCTATCGATCTCGAAACTGGAGACTTTGAGGTTGATGCGAGTGAAATTTCTGCTTGCGATCGCCTCGAAGCCCGTCACCCAGACGCTCAAATCTGGATTGTCCGCATTGGTTCTCGCTATGTTCGCCGATTCGGTCGAGTTTGAGTATAAGAAATACTGGCCGCACACAGCCGAAGCGGTGTTCGCAGTACCAAGTGGGACGGCCTAACAAGCGATCGCACCCCAAAGTTAGACGTTTTCGCCCAAAGTTAAGCAACCCAGATAGTGAGCTTCGTTGATCAGTCCCAGAAAGTTAATGGCGATCACATGGTGGGCAATAGCGAGAGGCGATCAGGGCATAACGAATCATTGCACCCAGCCATCAAAAGCGACTAATGCTAGGAAATAGGCTAAAATAGCGGGTGAATTCAGCCGTTAAAAATGTTTTTTATGTTTATTTTATAAATGCTCTTTTAAGATTAGGCTTATTTCTCGATCGCTTTGGATAAAATGAGAAATGAAAATTTTCAAGCTTTGTTCCAGATTGTATCGAAAGTAAATAAGTAATACTGCATGAATCAATCAAATCTCTTCTCTCGCGATAACTGATTGAAAACTAGCTAACATATACCTCGATTCTGACTAGCTTTTTGTAGAGTAAGCTAAATGCTAAATTCAGCCAAACAGTTTTTGCATCTGACTATTCGAGGGGTAGTACAGGGAGTTGGTTTTCGTCCCTTTGTCTATCGATTGGCAAAGGAAATTGGATTGGTAGGATGGGTTAATAATTCGACTGAAGGAGTTTTTATTGAAGTTGAAGGTACCAAACAACAATTAGAAACATTTCTATGGCGTTTGAAAACAGAAAATCCCCCACGATCGCAGATTCAAAATATTGAAATTAATTGGAAAAAACTAAAAGATTTTAAAACTTTTGAAATCCTTCCCAGCACAGCAGGAAAAAAAACAGCAATAGTTTTACCCGATCTCGCTACTTGCCCCGACTGTCTACAAGAAATTTTTGACCCTAATAATCGCAGATACCGCTATCCTTTTACCAATTGTACTAATTGCGGCCCTCGCTACAGCATTATTGAAGGTTTACCATACGATCGCGCTAATACGACCATGAAAGCATTTTATATGTGTCCTAGCTGCGAGACTGAATACCAAAATCCGAGCGATCGACGTTTTCATGCCCAACCCAATGCCTGTAATCAATGCGGCCCTAAAATAGAATTATGGGATAGTATGGGCAAAATTATTGCTCAAAATTATCATGCTATCTCTGTAACGGCAGCAGCAATTCGTCAGGGAAAAATCATTGCAGTTAAAGGTTTGGGTGGTTTTCATCTGATTGTTGATGCTAAGAATGAAAAAGCTGTAAATCTTCTACGTCAACGCAAACACCGCCCTGATAAACCCTTGGCGTTAATGTATCCAAATTTAGAATTAATTAAAGAAGATTGTCAGGTTTCAGAATTAGAAGAAAAATTCTTGCAATCTCCTGAAGCACCGATTGTAATTTTAAGACGTAGTAGGGGCGAATGGCCATACTCCTTTCAGGAGAACTTCGTTAACGCCCTTACCATTAACTCTGCGATCGCGCCTAATAATCCTTATTTGGGAATTATGCTTCCCTACACACCTCTTCATCATCTGTTAATGGCAGAATTGGGATGTGCGATCGTGGCAACTAGTGGCAATGTTGCCAACGAACCTATATGTATAGATGAACATGAAGCAATTAAAAGATTAAATGGCATTGCCGATTTATTTCTCGTTCACGATCGCCCGATTGTTCGTCCAATTGATGATTCGATCATTCGCGTCATTATGGGAGAAGAAACCATTATACGCCGTGCCAGAGGTTATGCACCTTTACCAATTTCTATTTTGAAAGACAAAAATTCCCATCCTGCCATTCTTGCTGTCGGCGCACATTTAAAAAATACGATCGCTATTGCCATCAATCACCAAATTTTTCTGAGTCAACATATTGGCGATTTGCAAACTCCTCAAGCTATTGATGCTTTTAGCCAAGTTATCGCTAGTTTTCAGAAATTATACGATTTTGAACCAGAAATTATTGCTTGCGATCGCCATCCCGATTACTTTTCTAGTCAATATGCTCAAAACTCAGGCAAAAAAGTAATTCCCGTACAACACCATTATGCCCATGTTCTGGCTTGTATGGCAGAAAATCAAATCCTGGGAGAGACAGTTTTAGGAATAGCTTGGGATGGTACTGGTTATGGTTTGGATGGCACGATTTGGGGTGGAGAATTTCTATTAATTCCTGCTATAGAATCTTTAAATTTAAAGTCAGGAGAAAAACCATTTCAAAGAGTTGCCCACTTACATCCTTTCCCTCTACCAGGAGGCGATCGCGCCATTAAAGAACCAAGAAGATCGGCACTTGGATTGCTTTACGAAGTGTTTGGCAATCAATTGCTTGTAGAAAAGCGATTTCAACCTTTACTTGCTGCTTTTTCCGACCAAGAATTAGCAATTTTATCAAAAATGCTATCAAATAAAATTAACACGCCTTTAACTTCTAGCATGGGTAGATTATTTGATGGTATTGCTGCTATTACTAACTTATGTCAGATTGCCAGTTTTGAAGGGCAAGCAGCCATGCAATTAGAATTGATCACTGATCGCTTTTTGACTGAGAAATCTTATCCTTTAATATTTCAAAATAACAAAATCGACTGGCGATCAATGCTTTTAACTATTCTCGACGATGTTACAAATAAAGTGTCAGTAGATATTATCTCGGCGAAATTTCACAATACTCTAGTTGATGCGATCATATCGATTGCACAACAAGTCAAAGTAGAAAAAATCGTACTTACTGGTGGCTGTTTTCAAAACAAATATCTAACAGAAAAAGCGATCGCCAAACTCCGAACTGCTGGTTTTCATCCCTACTGGCATCATCGCGTTCCTTCTAACGATGGTAGCATTGCATTAGGACAAGCGATCGCAGCCATTTTAGGAACTAGCAATAATTTAAATTTTGTAGACTAGACAAAGTCGTGCCGTAGGCTATTTTGAATTTTAAATTTTGAATTTTAAATTTTTTATTATGTGTTTAGCAGTACCAGGAAAAATCTTAAGTATTACAGACGAAGATCCCTTACTAAGAAAGGGTAAAGTCAGTTTTGCTGGTGTAATTAAAGAAGTAAGTCTTGCTTATGTACCCGACGCAGAGGTGGGTCAATATGCGATCGTACACGTTGGTTTTGCGATCGCAATTATTGACGAATTAGAAGCCCAAAAAACTTTAGACTATCTGCAACAAATTCAAACCTATAGTCACTCCAAATAGAAATCAGGTGAATAAGTAGCTCCACTTTATTAAACATTAAATGGTGAATTTGGCTGTAAGGGTATAAGGGGGTAGGGGATAGGAAATATTTGATCGAAGTTTCTTTAACGTTTAATTAGGTCGATTTACTTAACAAAAGTCATAGCAAACAAACCTATGTTTAAGCTGTTACGCATTCAAACTGCATATTATTCGTATAAGGAAAAAACTCTTAAACTCTCCCCCAGTCTCCAAGTCACTCAGTCTCCCAGTCAGTCATAACAAGTAAATTAAATGATTAACAGCTTAGTGACGACTATCACCAATAAAACTACAGAAAGTAATTGGAATGACTATAATCCATAGACCTCTGTTGGCATAATGCTTGATTGGCTTGATTGCCTGCAACTACAGCAGGAGGACACACTAGCCATAATCCCCAGATGCTTACGAATGTCGCAACGCCTAACCAAAAAGCTTGATGCTGCCAAAAAACTCGATTGAAAAAGATAGTTTTCATCGTGACTAACCTCCTTGGCTGAGATCGCTGAATGCCCATTGTTCTGCTAGAAGTTTACTTACTTCTTCATCGGTTGTTTGCGAGAAGTAATCGTACCAAAGACCGACCGAATAGAATGGTTCTGGTGTTATTAGACAAACAAGTTTATCCACTTCGGCTCTCAACTCGTCGCAGATAGACGATGACGCTACAGGAATTGCCACGATAATAGATCGAGGTTGTTCGTCTCGTAAAACGGTAATGGCAGCACGCATACTTGCACCAGTAGCAATACCATCGTCTACCAGAATAACGGTACAATCTTTGAGATTTGGTGAGGGTCGATCACCCCGATAGACTCGATCACGGCGTTGTAATTCTCGTAGTTCTTTGGCTGCAACCTCGTCAATTTTATTACTTGAGATGCCCAAGGTACTAACAATGTCGTAATTCAGCACTCGAACTCCATCTGAAGCGATCGCTCCCATCGCCAGTTCTTTATGTCCTGGAACTCCTAGTTTACGTACCAGACACACATCCAAAGGAAGATAGAGTGCTTTGGCTACTTCAAAGGCGACAGGTATTCCCCCACGAGGCAGCCCCAGAACTATCACATCTGTACGCTTAGCGAAGGCTTTTAGTTTGGTTGCTAATATTTGTCCTGCTTCCCTGCGATCTACGAATTTAGCAATCTTGGTAATCATGTTTCTCACCTCCCAAGCAACGAACACCGAAGAGAAGATAGATAGATAGGAAAAGCTAAACTAATTATAGTTCCTACCTATCTTCTTATTGGAATGACTATACTCTCTCAACGAGCAAATTAACTTACTTCAACTTTGACAACTTTGTGTTTTTCGTCTTCAGTTTTGGGCAGGGTAAGAGTCAAGATGCCATTTTTGTATTCTGCTTTGACTTTGTCGTTTTGAACATGAGTAGATAAAGGAATAACTCGTTCAAATTTTCCGTAATGGAATTCAGAACGTACCCTGCCTTTTTCTTTGGTTTTGGTTTCTTCCTTACGTTCGCCTGCGATCAAAACTGAGTTTTCAGAAACTTCAATATCGAGATCCTTAGCTTCCAATCCTGGAACTTCCAGTTGAAGATGAATCTCATCAGGAGTTTCATCGATTTCGACAGAAGGCATAAAGGTCAAATCTCCATCTTCCCAAGGCACCATTTGCTCGAACAGACGGTTCATCCGCCTTTGTAAGCTTTCCATTTCTCGGAAAGGTTCCCACCGTTCAATTCCTCGAAAAGGTTCTCGATGAGCAAGTTTCATATCTTTGCCTCCAATATTTTGTCTACAAACCAATTACCACTACTTGCGCTTAGATTCTTTCTTGATCGCAAGTAGATTTTTTGGCAACACCAACACTAAGATACAGATTAAGATATTTATTTAGCGACGGGTAGATAAGAAGTTCAACTCTTCACACTGTTTTCTACTACCCTACTTATATTTTATCTAATGATCAATAATCAGTTATTTAATTTTAGAATGACTATAATTGACAAATTGACTCTCACAAAAAAAGCTGACGGGCTTTGTCACTCGCAGACTCTACCCGTCAACTCTTCTGTTCTATTTGGTTTTTCAAGTTTCCTCCCAAACTATACTCAGTGAAACCGAGCATTCAGCTTTCTTCTAATTCCTTTCCTAGTCGTCTCTTCCTAAGAGCCTGGTTTGGCTTTGTCTTTTCTTTAAGGCGTTGCCACTTACTCTAGGGTGTAGGTAGGTAGCTTCTGCTCTCACTTATATATTAACGCAAATTTGAGTCATCAGTATAAATTAATTACCAACATAAATCCCCAAGGCACGAGCCGTTGCCACCAAATAGCCTTGGGGATCTACAGCTATAGGACTTAGCTCCAAAACCTTTTCAATGGGAACGACAGCAACACAACCATTCTGCCAAGCTACCATTTGACGAGACTGTCCGTCTGCGACTAAATCTACTGCTACTTTGCCCAAGGCAGCGGCGATTAAACGGTCTAAAGCTGAGGGAATTCCACCTCTTTGAATGTGTCCTAGAACTGACACGCGAACTTCAACCAAGCGACCATTGCAGTTGATAATTTGATCGGCAATGTATTGTCCCATCCCATGTCCTGGGGTTGGTGGCGATGAATTTGCACCACAACTAACAGGATCAGAAGCTGGATGAATTCCTTCTGCAACCATAACTATGGCAAATTTGCGTTTCCAGCGATCGCGCAATTCATCAATATGTTGGCAAATGGCTCGAATTGAATAACCGATTTCTGGAATTAAAATTACATCTGCACCTCCAGCAATACCAGACTGAAGTGCTAAGTGTCCTGCACTACGTCCCATTACTTCTACTACCATAACGCGATCGTGACTAGCAGCAGTAAAAGCAAGACGATTGAGCGCATCGGTAATGGTATTGACGGCAGTATCAAATCCGATCGCTCTTTCTGTTAAGGCTACATCGTTATCGATGGTTTTGGGAATAGTGATTAATTGCCAGTTGCCTCGTTGTGCCAAGTGATCGATGATTTTTAAACTACCGTCGCCACCAATAGCAATTAAAGCATCTAGTTTTAAATCTTGATAACCAGCAATAATCTCGTCAGCACGTGCCAGGGTATCGCCGTGATTAATCGATCCTAAAATCGTTCCTCCCATATTCAATAAAGGATCTAAACCGCGCAAATCTAAACCGTGTATGGTTAGGGGTACAGAGGCGCGCTCAAGCAATCCTTTTGTAGCATACTGAATACCTACTACTTCCCAATCATAGGTTAAGGTAGCATGACTAACTACGGCTCTAATTGCTGCATTTAGACCTGGACAGTCTCCACCACTAGTTAAAATGCCAATTTTTTTTTTCATGATCGCAATGACTCCAGTGATGATAGCTATAGGTTATCAGTAATGATACTAAATCCCTTTCGTATAGGTTACTTAAAAAAGTAAGTCATAAGACATGGGCTTTCAAACTTCTCGTACTTTCTGTGTGTACACGGTAGCGCGGGCTAGAGAGAGTAAATTTGCCCATCAATTAAGAGTCTCGTAATTCCCTTTTCTTGAAGATATTGGGAAGTTTTTTGTAACATACGACCATCAGGAACTTTAATGACTCGCTCGCGACGGTGGGAAAAACGTTTAGCAATACGATGGTTATCAAATACGGGTAAAGTTTTTTGCTTAACTTCTGCTTGAGGAATAGCACCCAAATCAGCAAAGTCTGCTAAAGGTTTGACAATTAACTCGGCAGAGCGATCAATCACTAAGTAGCAAGTTCTGGGAAAAGATGCTTGAGAAAGAGGCAGAATTTGAAGATTACTCAAAGTAGCACTTCTACCAGAATAAGTTAACAGTTCTTCATTATCATCCTCATCATCTTCCCAATCATCTTCGTCGTCTTCGTCGTCTTCATCGTTGATGTCTTCTAGATCTTCTCCCAGCATTTCTTTGAGAGTGATCATATCTACTTCGTTCTCATCGTCTTCTTCTTCCAGATTAACTCGCTCGGTTTTGAGAACCAAACGATTGCTTTTGGCTGGAGCTACTTCTGTAGTTTGATTAACAGTTATTGGTTGGCTAGTAGGTGAATAATCCTCTAGTGAGTTTTCTAGCTTACTGCTTTCTGTAGTAACAAGCTCAGGTTCTCTTGTCTCACTGCCAGAAGCACGACGACGACGGCGACGTGTTGGTAATGATTGAGATTCGTCTTCAGTTGGTGCGATCGCCACTGTTTTTGGAGATTTTGGTGTCTCTGGTTTTATTTTTGGCTCAGAGATGATTTGAGGCTCTTGATTACTGACAGTTAATGGTTCAGGTTCATCGCTCGTCGATTTTTCGCCTCTAGGAGTACGCGCCAAACGTTTTTGTTGAATTAGGTCTTCATATTCTGCGGACGATAATTTGTTTTTAAGAAAGCGACTGATTGTCGAACTGCTCACCTCGTATTCGGTTGCCAAGGTTGAGGTAGTGGCTTCCGAGTTACGATAGAGTTTGAGAATGGCTTTTTTGTCGTCTTCAGTTAGTTTTCTAGGACTCATGCTTTCTTAATTAAACTCGCGCTAGTTTGGCTTGGCTATTAGTGACCATATCAATTATAGAATCCTCTAAATCTTTAAATTGAATTTTTTTCAACTTAAATCAAACTAGAACGTAATGTTACCACTAATTGTAATATTTCCAATGATCTGGAAAAAAGTTGACTAAAAGAGCGATTGGCGCAGCCACGCCAGGGCGCGATCGCTAGAATTGGATTTATAAAGAATGAAGTTGGTTGCTTGAAGATAAAATATTAATAGACAAGCCGATACTTTTGACTTTTGACTTCACCTAACCAGGATTTTGGATACTTATGCAAGAGGTCTATTAGTGTTCACAGATTTATTAAACATTCCTATTGACGTTAATCGTGCTAGCCGTGCTGACCAAATTCTGAGTTTGGCACAGATGACTTGGGATGACTATGAAAAATTAACTGAGGAATATTTGGGGTATCGCATATCCTATTTGAATGGAGTCATAACAATAGTGTCTCCCAGTAAAAATCATGAGCGGATAGCCGAAGTTATCAATGGTTTAATCAAAACTTACTGTCGTAAGTACGATTTGGCTTATTTTCCAATGGGTTCGACTACTTTAAAAAATCCTCCTTTGGCTGGTAAAGAGCCAGATCATAGTTTTGCTTTTGAAACGGATAAATCACTTCCAGATTTGGCTGTAGAAGTGACATTTACAAGCGGTAGTGTTGCTGATTTGGAAAAGTATCAATATTTGGGAATTAAAGAAGTCTGGTTTTGGTTCAACAGTGAAATTAAGTTTTATTGTTTGATTGATGGGGAATATGAAAAAATAGAAAGTAGCGTCTGTCTGCCCCAATTATCAGCTAGTTTTGTAATTACTTTTATCAACAGAGGCTTTACAGAAACACCCTTAACTATTGAAGCAGATTTTTATCGGCAATTAAACTTGTAACTCCTGCTATGGTGTCAATCGATGGATTAATATTAGTTATTAGTTATTGGTTATTAGTTTAAAAACTTTATTGAATTGTTCCCAAAGCCTGAAGATTATTGAAATTCGCTGGAGATAAACCACTAACCCCCCTAATATTCATCGATTTATAAGGTTGATCTACTATTAAAGTTTTGAGGCACTGACCAATTTTTACATCCCAAAGTTTAATTGTCTCATCTTCGCTACTACTGACTAAAGTGTAACCATCAGGGCTAAAAGCAATGGAGTTGATTAAAGCTTGATGACCACTGAAAGTTTGTAAACAGTCTCCAGTCTTGATCTGCCATAGTTTAAGATTGTGAGCTTGACTGCAACTAGCTATTGTTTGACCATCAATGTTGATGGCGATTACTTGTGAATGTCCCATATCGTCACGCAAAATGTTTTGGCATTTTCCAGTATTAATATTCCAAATTCTAATAGTTTGATCGGCACTAGTACTGACCAAAGTTTGGTTATCTGGACTAAAAGCTACTGACCAAACCCAACTTGTATGGTCGCTTAAGGTCATTAAACACTCACCAGTATTGATATCCCATAATTTAACTGTTTGATCAAAAGAGGCACTGGCTAAGATTTGCTGGTCAGAATTAAAGGCGATCGCCCAAACCTCAGCTTGATGTCCCTGTATGGTTTGCTTGAGATTACCACTCGCAACATCCCACACTCTAATTGTGCGATCATCACTAGCACTGAACAAGATTTGACCATCAGCACTAAAAGTAACTGAGCGTACTATAGCTGTATGTCCCCGTAAAGTTTTGATTGCTTTTCCAGTTTCGATATTCCAGAGTTTGATAGTTTGATCGCCACTGCCACTTGCTAACAGGTTATGTTTAGGACTAAAAGCTACTGAAAAAACCCAGTTTAAGTGTTCTTTTAGAGTTTTAATAACTCTACCAGTTATACTATCCCATAATCTAATTTTGCCATCCTGACTGCCACTGGCAAGAAATTGACCATCAGGACTAAAAGTAACTGAAAGTGCCTGATTACTATATCCTTGCCAAGTTTTTAAGCATTGATAGGTATTTATATTCCATAGCTTGACTGTCTGATCGTAACTACCACTGGCTAAGAGATGCTCTTGAGGGCTAAATGCAACCGAATTAATCACATTAGCATGACCTAAAAATACTTTCAAACATTTTCCTGTGCTGATATTCCATAGCTTGATTGTTTGATCGATACTGCTACTGACTAAAAGATGCTCTTGAGAAGCCCAAGTCACACATAAAACCACATTAGCATGACCTGAAAATACCTGGAGACATTGGGCAGTTTTGAGATCCCAAAGCTTAATTGTGCCTTCATTACCGCCACTAGCAAGCATTTGACCATTGGGATTTATACTAATTGAGCGAACTCCAGCTTCATGCCCTTGTAAGACCTGTTTACACTTGCCAGTTTTGATATCCCAAAATCTAATTGTCTGATCTTGACTACCACTAATTAATTCTTGTCCATCAGGGCTAAAAATTACTGAAAGTACTTCACCTGTGTGACCTGTAAAAACTTGCAGACATTCCCCTGTACTAACACGCCATAATCTTACTTGGCGATCGTCACAGCCACTAGCTAGAAATTCGCCATTAGGGCTAAAGCTGACTGACCATACTTCTTGTTGGTGTGATTTTAAGGTGTGAAGACACTCCTCTGTTTTGATATTCCAGAGTTTAGCAGTACAATCACAACTGCTGCTAGCTAAAATTTGACCATCAGGACTAAAAGCTAAGGAAACTACCCAGCCTTGATGTCCTTGAAATATCCCCAGAGGTTGACCATCTACTAATCGTCGTAGCAAAATATTGCCTTTAGTGTCCCCCGTAGCTAGATATTTGCCCTCAGGACTAAAAGCGACTGACCAAATCCCACCAAAATTTTCGGCAAAAACTGATTTTGATAAATCTGCATTCTGGAAATTAACTTGATGCAGTTGGGCTTGACGTAAATCTGCTTGCCAGACGCATAAATTCGAGAAATTATATCCTGTCAGGTCAGTTTTTAATTGGCAGAAGAGATTAAGAATATTACCTGCTGTGTAAGTTCGTTCCAAGGGTAGTGTCTGATGCAGGGTTGCTAAAATCTTATTTAACTGCACTTCAAGATCTTTTTGGCTACTAAAAACAGCTAAAAGACCCTTAATAATTGGTTGAAGCAGCAACCGAATTTGATTTTCTCTGATATAGTCTTTGGCAGTTGCCTTGATGAGAGCATAATTTCGCAACAGATGCGGTTGTTGAGTCACGATTTCTTGAGCTATTTTCTCAATCAAACGACTAGTTACGTACTCCATAACCACAGGCTGCTGGGAAAAGCCGATCGCATTGGTTTCTATTAAGGAACGTCTGGACAAAGATTCTAGTGTTTCTAGTAATTTTATAGTTGATACTTGCAATACTAAGTCGGCTTGTAATTCTGTCAGGTTAATCGGTTCACGAGCGATCGCCAGCCAATACATTATTTCTTGTTCACTCTTGGATAATCGTTCAAACTGCTGATCGAGAATCTCACGCATATCACCAAATATTGCTGTTTCTTGGTTTAAAAATTCGGCAATATTACCTTCAAACAGGTCTTTAATCGTGGATGCTACTACTTTTAAGGCTAAGGGATTACCTGCATAGCGATCGCTCAGTGACTTTAATTCTAACTCTGAACCTGCTAACCCCTTGATTTTACAAATCTCCTGCCCTTGTTCTCTCAGCCCTTCTAACTGTAATGAACGCACTGCCAGTCGATCGCCTTCCAAAATGGCTATTTCTTTGGGCTTCTCACGGGTTGTTAACATCAAGCAGCTAATGTGACTTGTTTCTCCGACTCTTCTTAACAGTTCGCCATAGCCCTCATATCCCTGAAGATATGTTCCGACGCGAATACCACCATCAAGCAGTGATTCAGCATTATCGAGAAAGATTAAACAGCGCAGAGAGCGTAAATAATCAATTAATCGAGTTATTTTCTCGCTCAACCTAGTGGGTAAATTTGCTTCTGTTTCTTGTCCTTCAGACAAAAATTCAATCAGGTCAGTAATAAGATCCTCCACAGGTGGGGCATCTCGCAAAGATTTCCAGATAACACAATCAAACCTACTGGCAATTTGTTGGGCAAATTTCAAAGATAAAGTTGTTTTGCCAATCCCGCCCATCCCTAAAAGTGTTACCAATCGACAGTGATCTTTTAAGAGCCAATTAGTTAAAATATCTAGTTCTAAAGTACGTCCAAAAAAATAGTCAACTGCAACCGCTTCGCCCCAATCTTGACGTTGATTATGGTTAGTTTTTGTATAGTGATTTGCTGTTAGTTTTAACTCAAAAGCTAAAAACAATTTTTCGAGCGATCGCCTGTCTACTCCTTCCTGAGTAACTAAGATTTTCTTGATCGTATTAATATCTAAATTAGTTATCTCACTTAATTTTTCAGGCTCTTCTAGAGTAAGTATGATAAATTATTAGCAAAAGTACCAATTCAATAGAA
>CAYMWC010000151.1:0-14218 GCA_964393695.1 uncultured Pleurocapsa sp. | reverse complement strand
TTAGCTGTTGTTGTAGTTGAGATAAAGCTTCTTCTTTTTCAGCTAGCTGTTGTTGCCAATTCCTATTATTATCTTGTTGAGTAGATAATTGCTGTTCTAAATTTTTAATACTAGCTTGAGCTGCTTGACTATCAGCTTCTTGCTGTACTAATTGTTCCTTTAATTGCTCAATTTCTTGATTAAGCTGCCTTTCTAAATTAGCATCGGCTTGAGTATCTTCAGAAGTAGAACTATTGACTTCTTCTATTTGTTGTTGTAGTTTAACAATTAAAGCCTCTTGCTGTTGGGAACGTTTTTTCAGAGCTTGATATTCAGCTTTATGTTCTTGTATTTTGGCTTTAAATTCTGCTAAGATACCAGACTCTTCTGCTTCGTCTGCTTGCTCAGGATGTTTTACCGCTTCTTGTTGATTTGGGCTGTGAATTATACCGTCTAATATCTCTATTTTAATAGCTGAATTTCCTGGTGAATTTTCGTCAACTTCTGTTGATTCAATGGAGATAGTTTTTTCTGCTCTCTGACTAGCGATCGCTAGACTACCTGTAACCAAGTCCTCGATAATTTTTGATTTAGTTAATCCTGTTCCCTCAACAATCTCATTTAAGTTGTTCAATGCTGATTGACTCAAAGAAATCCCTAATTGAGACTTTTCCAAAAAACTAGTTTTCTTGGGTAGTCTAGCAGCAGACTTGGTTTTTTTACGTGTCATACTTTTTAATCTCCGATATCTAACTACAATATTAAAATATTTAAAATATTCGCTTACGCCATTTGTTCAAATGAGCTTCGCCGATAGTAGCAAGGCGTTGTGCATCAGCTATTTTTTCTTCTAAATCAGCAATGATTTGTTGTTGACTACTATTGTCTCCTCGATTGGTAGTGGTAAAAGAGGAATCTTGACTAATCCCTGCAACTCCTTTAGACTGCCATTTACTAAGATTTGACGAGCCAATACTAGCATAAGAGCTTAAAAGAGCTAATTTCTGCTTTAATTCAGCAATTTTTTGGCTTTCATCTCCTGGTTCTGATACTACAGGAGAATTGACTGGGGCAATATTTGCAGTATAATTAGGAACGAAGGTAACTGGTGCAGTTGTTCGTGTTTCTTTGGGACTTAAGACATTAGTTAACAATTTATTGATGTCGGTTACTCCACCGTAACTACTAATATTTGAAGGGGGAATAATAGCACTAGGATGGTTATTAATTAAAGCACCTACCAAACGTGGTTCATCTTTGGTGGTTAATTTTTTATCACTACTAGAACCTCCACGTAAAAGCTTAAATAAATGAGTAAAACCTACTATTTTTTTACCTGTCTGGGTTTTATAACCACAATAGTAGGGAACGATATTTTCTCCAAATTTGTTTTGATATTCCTCACTATCTAGATAAGAATTAATTTCTGCTATGTAGCCACCCCGATCTAATATTTGACTATGGGCATTAGTTTCAGTATAACTATCAGGGGCGCGACCTAATAAATGTTTGAAGTTGAGTTCAATAGCACGATAGCGAGGACAATTATCAAAAAAACGAGATTTATATAAATCTGATTGAGCTACCTGAAGCACAAATTCTCTAACGCTAATACTGCCTTCTTTTAACTTAGATTCTGGAACAACCAACCGTTCACTTTCCATTACATAAGCGTTGCCTAAAACCTGACGATAAACTGCGCGAATAACTATTTCTTTTGCTTCCAGGGAATCTCCAAAGCGTAGTTCAATTGGTTTGGTATCTTCGTATAAACTGACACCTAGTTTTGAAGCCTGACCTATTACTGGACTAACAAAAGTACTAACCATAAGATTTTTTTCTCCTACAAATTATCAAATTATTTTGTTTTGATCAACAAGAACGCTCATCAAATCTAGTATAAAATCCACCATATTTAATCCAATATTGTTTTAAATCATGATGAGGTGTGTGCAGGCTAGCTTTTGCCTGATATAAAATTACTTGACGATGATTACCAATCCAAACTTTGCGAATCGGTTCAACCGAAATAAAAGTTCCCCCCAATCCTTTAACGCATTCTTCAAATCTCTCAACTGTAGAATATTCTAAAGTTTCAAAAATAAAAAAGTTACCCGCACAAATTAGATGACGGCTTCTAATCCAAGCTTGCATTTTTTTGCTAGCTACAGGTGGCAACATACTTCTGGTTGTTAGCTCCGATGTAATCATCTTTTTTTGTTTTAATTCAAATTTGCTGCAATAAGTTGATCTGATAAAATAGCAAGCTCTCAGTCTTATCTCTTGTCAAGATGACAGTAAGATTAAAACCCAGAACTAAGGGAGTTCTTCAGCAAAGCTAGCTCGTTTCTGAAATTTCAATGCTCCTACTGCCGATCCCCAAACCTGCTGATGGGTATTGAGATCCATACCTCGATCCCAACTGATCCAAGTAGTTTCAGTTAACTCAACATCACTAACTAAATATGTATTTACACCTTGGCGATGAATCAAGCATTTATTTCCAGGCTCAACGTTACCGCGAAACCCTTCTCCTTCTTTACGAAAGACCATAGAACAGTTGTGACGGCGTTCAATCCCATGAGCAGGAATAGTCAATAAAATATCGCGATTATGACCAGAACCAGCATAATTTTCAGCCTCTTTAAGACTATAATTCTCTATATATATACGATCGCCCTGATCTACTAGACGATGTACTCCCTGTCGGTAAGGACTCCAAAGATCGTAATCATAAACTTGCTCAGAATAAAATCCAATTCCTGAAAAGAACTCCCAAGGTAAAGGACGAAAGAAAATACGAATATGAGCATAGTTTTTGGGGTCAGCATCAGACTGTTGGCGATTACAGAAATCTCCCGCCATCAAATAAGCTAATTCATTGAGTAGACTGTTTTTCGGCTCTGTTGAATTATCGTTGCTGGTCAACATTATCTTGTGGATATGAAATTTTTAAAGAAATAAATGCTCAAAAAATAATATTTAAAAAAGCAGAGATAAACAATCAGTGAGTTAAGACGAATAATCGCTTATTCCTCTAGATTTAAAGCCCGAATCTCTGAAGAAAAAGAGGCTGTAGTAACTCCTTGACCATCTCCTGTTTTAATCAAAGAAACGCGAAGGCGCAAGTTAGGTGTAGCAAACCAAATTTTTTCCTCAGCACAAGCTCTTTCATATTGAGTGGTCAAAATAAATGAACCATCTTCGACTAGCTGATAGTAACCGATCGCTGGTACGGTTTCTGCATAACCTTGGTCTCTTAATAATCTGCCTTTAGCTGGATTTTCCGAGTCGGGGACAGGAACTAAAACTGTTGAGCCAGCCAGCACTTCATCTTCATCCCAATCAGATTCTCCTTCCCAAGTCATGTAAAAAGGACTAGAAACTAAATGAGGATCAACTTTATTAGCCTTACAAAGTTCAATCACTCGTTCGTCACTGTTTTCCAAAGGGAGAATTTCAATATCAGAGTTAACTTCTTCAAAATGATGAAAAGCCAGATGATGTGCGCTGCGCTGCGATCGCCATTTTCCCAAAGAACGCTCTACAAATTCATCGATATTCATGGGATTGAAATAAAAGATATCTATAAATAATGTGTTTATTAATTAGCTATTAGCTATTAGTTTTTATTAGTGCTAAAGCCAACCACTTAGTCTTGATCCTAGCAGCATATTTCTAGCTGCTAGAAAATAATTGTTAATGAGTTATGATTTGGCGTTAGTAAATTTGGGCAGTTACCAACTTGATTAATAATTTAAGACAAAAAGTCTATTAAAAGCTAATAGCTACGAGCAGTATTATTAGCAGTTTTATACATTAAATCACCAACGCCGTTATGATTCATTTACGATTACGGTGTTTCCTGCCTCCTGAACGTTCTGGTTCTGGCTCAGAAGCTGTTTGACTGGGAGTTTCAGCAACAGAAGCAGTTCCTCCTAAAGAAATACCAGCTACTTTTCCTCCCATACGGCTGATGTTTTGGATAGTTTGAGACATCCGACTGTAGGGAACTTTAACTGTGTAGTTACTGGTACGCGCCACACTTTGGCAACATACACCTGTCACTTCTATAGCAACAGTACGGCTGCCGTATTCACTAATGCTAGTATCTCCAGTAGTAATCATTCCTGACATAATTTTAAAAGCCTCCAATTTATTGAGGGTAATAAATACCCCCAATCTGTTTTACTCTACTTTGGCTCTAAACCTCGGTAATGCTAAGAATTTTTGCGCCAGTGCGGTGTAAATTCTTAATTTTCGCGTTTAATTGGTCGTAGTTAACGTCATAAGTTTGATTACTCAAACGGTTTAAAGAACCAATACTAGCTTTGGTAGCTTTGACGCGGAAGCGTTTGTTGTTGCTACCAGGAGTACCACCACCTTTAGCAGGAGCAATAATAGCAGTCGGCAAGTTAGCAGCCAAATCACTAATCAATCTGGCTGATTTACCACTGTCGCTAGTTGCATAGCCACGATAGAGAGAATATACACGGTTAAAGCCGACGTTGCTTACTGTAGTAGGATCGCTTGTACCACGAGGACTAGGAACAGTATTTTCGCCAAAAGCCATGAGGTATTCATCACTATCAATGTAGGAATCAATTTCAGCTTCGTAACCCAAGTTGTTATAGGTTTGCACGTGAGCAGAAATCTCTGCCTGGTTTATAGGAGCGCGTCCTAGAAAATGTTTGCAGTTTAACTCAATAAAACGATATTGAGAAGAGTTCTCGAAGAATCGGGAACGATATAGCTCGGACTGACCTACCATACGGACAAAGCCACGTACGGTAATATCGCCATCTCTTAAGAGGGATTCAGCAGAAGTTTGGCGATCGCATTCTAATAAATGAGCATTGCCACAAATCTGTTTGTAAACTGCGCGAATTACTAGCTGTAAATCAGATTCTGTGAAGTTAGGACGTAATTCTACACTGGGAGCTTCTTCTAACCAAAGTGACATAATTGATTTCTCCTGAATTTAAATTATCTAGTAGTCAGTTCGGGTTTTAGTTGACAGCATTAGCTGATTTCAGTAATACTGACAATTTTCGCTCCTGTACGATTAATACGCTGAATCTGAGGAGTCATGCGATCGCCTGGAACTATATATTCAGTAGTGCTAACACGACGAGGACTATCGAATTTTGAACCTGTCACTACGATTTTGAATCGTTTAGCAGTCGCATCTGGATAAGGAGAAATACGTCCACCCACAGAAGGAGTTTTGGCAGCAGTGGCACTATTAGTAGCAACGCTATTTACTAAACGCGAGTTTTTATTGGCACTGTCTACCCCAGCAATCCCTTGAAGCAAAGTTAAAGTGCGATTGTAGTTAGCTTGCTTCTTACCTACTTGGCTTTTTGCTCCAGTGTAATAAGGAACAATATTTTCACCAAACTTTTCAGAGTATTCAACACTATCAATATAAGAATCTATTTCAGCTTCATAGCCTTGCCCAATACAACGGCGAATATGTTCTGAAAGTTCCGCTTGATCTTCAGGCGCGCGTCCTAAAAGATGTTTAAAGTTAAGTTCCACAAAGCGATAGGGAGCGCAGGTTTCAAAGTAACGAGCGCGATAAAAGTCAGATTTAGCTACAGCACGTACAAACTCTCTTAAGCTGATGTTGCCATTACAAAATTGAGATTCAGCACTTACCAAGCGTTCGCTTTCCATGATGTGAGGATTACCTAACACTTGTTTATACACTGCACGGATAGCTACTGCCTTGTCATCGGCAGTACTATTAGAACGAATTTCGACTGGTGCATCTACTACAGCGGTCATTTTCTATTTCTCCTGAATAAATTTTTTATCTCATACTTTGCTAATTGAGAGCAGTAAATATAGCTATAGTTTCTAGTCTCAATTAGCATTTATGCAATTTATAGCTAGTTAACTGGAGTAATACTGGCTATTTTTCCACCTTGTTTATGAATACGCTGATATTCTTGAGATAGCTTATCGTAAGGTACTAAATATACTTTATTGCTACGGCGGAATTTAGATACACGATTAACTGCAAGAGAAGCATAACCAGTTACCTCGATACGATAGATCTTGCCGTTTTCTCCTGCCCCAGAACCTTGACGAGTGCGCGAACTCAAAGCAGGTTCTTGGAAAGACCAGCCATCACCAGCAGCACCACCAGAAGGAGGAATTACTGTTATGGGAGTACCTTGAATCACATTTTTATTCAGTACAGGAGCTTTACCTGCTAAACTTCCTTTGAAATCACTTGAAGAAGCACCACGAGCCAAGGCGAACATATGGGTAAATTCCACCATAGTTTGACCAGGGCGACTCTTATAGCCACGATAGAAAGGTACAAAATTCTCTCCATAAGCTTCTTGATATTCATCGCTATCAAGATAAGAGTCAATTTCTGCTTCCCAACCACCTGCATCAAGGATGGCACTATGGGCTTTCATCTCGTCATAGCCATTGGGCGCACGACCCAGGAAATGTTTAAAGTTTAGTTCAATAAAACGGTAACGAGGACAAGTTTCAAAGAAACGAGAAATATAAGCATTAGACTTACCAATTTCTCGCACGAATTCTCTTACACTTAACTGTCCTAGCTTAAATTGCGACTCAGGAACTGTTGCTCTCTCGCTTTCCATAATGTAAGCGTTACCTAGTACCTGTCTATAGACTGCACGAATAATGCTTTCTACTTCTTCTCCTGAACGACCTGGTACATATTCAAAAGGGGCGGTATCTTCAAATAGAGCGACACCTAATTCGGATGCTGGTCCAAATGTCATCTAAAAAATCTCCCTAATTAGGAATTAAATTTTCATTAGGATGTACGTTACAGAAGCTTTCAAAGCTAATTAGTTCAAGAAAAAATGATTATTCTTGATTAACTTTGTGATCTGTTATACAAACCTTTTGGATGAGTTGTATGTAAATACACAAACTCGACAAGTAAAGCAGGTTTAAAGTGGAAGTACTTATATGTTAGCTATCACTTGTCATAGAGTAATTGTCCTATTATTAGGCAACTCCAACGGTTAATTAACAGGCAAACGCAATGTAACGAGATATCAACAAGTATTTGTGTTGAATATTTCACTACCCCACGATTACTACAGTTTAATTAACTGCAATCAGTTTAATTACAAATATTCTGGGCTTTAGCTGCTCCAACGAGTAGCTCCAACCCTGATATCAGCGCACTTTGAATTAATAGTGCAGTTTTTTTAAAGGTGTTTGATCGAGTTTTGTCTAAGTTAGACGATTATAAATTGATCTTATATAACACCTAACAGTAAATGTACGTAAATCTTGGTTAAGTTAACTCAAGATCGTAGTACACAGTCTATTTATACAATGCTGCCTGAACGGTTCGTATCAAGTTTTGTAAAACTTAATGAGAATAATATTAACAATTGTTAAGTAATAGGGCTGAGGGATGAAGGCTGAGGGCTGAAGGACAACCTATAAAAAAAGTAGAGATAATATCAATCACCAATTCGCGAGTTTGGGAGTCAAAGCGAATCTACCTGAAAAGTTGTTTGCGATCGCACTATTTCTTTGTGAGTTAAATATTACTTCAGCGTCGTTACTAGTTACCAAGAAATTCAATTTTAAAAACGCGATCGCTCGACTTTGAAGCAGTCAAAACTTCCCAATTAATTTCAGTTAGAAAAACATCAGCTTGTTTAGTTTCTACTACATCCACTCCCCATTCTCCAGGTTGTAAAGAAGTCGGAGAAGTACTAGTAGCGGGAGTAGTTTTTTTACCACCCAAGATCAAAGTGTCTATATTTATTTGAGAATCAGGTTTCTGACATTTTCTTTTATTAATTAAAATTTCGCCACACATTTGACCAATATCTTGAGCAGTAAACTTGTTGGTTGGAAAAAGAATTTCTACTACCCAATGAGGATTTTGAATTAAGCTACAGCTAATTTGGCTTTGGTCTTTGAGTCCATCGATAAATACTTGGGCAAACTCTTCTCGATTAAAGGCAGGCAGTTGGTTATTGTTCAGATGAAAGTTGTGAGAGAGTAGCATTCTCCCAGTTGATTTATCATTCACGTTAAATTTTTTCCATATCAAGACTATAATATAAACATACTAAACTCTTGACCCTAATGACTATCTAAGCGTAAGTAATTTAGTTATAAATATAATGCGGATGAAAGGACTTGAACCTTCACGCCCGAAGGCACTAGAACCTAAATCTAGCGCGTCTACCAATTCCGCCACATCCGCAAATTTGACAGCCTAATTATGATAACAGATATAATAAAGAAATCAAGCATTTATAAAAAATTACAAGTTTGACGTTGACGGTCAACACCTGGCTCTTGCCAAGAATAACTAAAATGACTGACAGAATTAACCTGGGGATTTATTTTACGCAAGGCTTCCATTTGAGCTTCTAGAGAAGGATGATTACGATAAACTTTGCCCCAAGCACCAGCTAAAGCAGGAACTACAGTAGTATTTTTAGAAGCAGCTTTTAACACCGTTTCTACTTGCTCGACAATACAATCGCTTGATTCTCCACAAATTGCATAAGCCATAGGATGCCATTCTAAATTAGTAGGAAATTTATCCCAAGCTTGTAGACGAGAATCAAACCCAGATTTACCTACCAAACGATTAGCTTCTGGAAAAAATACTGCCCCAGCAGGTAGACCTTGATTTTGTGCAGGTTTAGCAGCCAAAGAAAGAAAATCAATTACTCCTTGGGCTGCATGAGCAACTGAGAAAAACCACAAATCCTCTTTTACACTACTATAAAGAGATTCAATTGTTGCTTTAGAGTCAATTTGACGACGACCTTGCCATTGAGGTTGACCTTCTTTGGGATATTGTTGATTGATAGCTTTGAGATCTTGTAGAGTGAGATTCCCTGTATCCAGATACTTTTTAATTAAAGCTAAACCTTTTTGGTTGCCAGCGCGATTATACAAAGCATTAAGGGATGACTTGCCATAGATCCAAAGATTACGAACACTATGAACGGCAGAATTACCACCAGTACCGCGAGGATAACGCACATAGTCAAATAAAATACCATCTGGCTGGCGTTTTAAGACTGCTTGTACCAAATTATAATAGTCTGCTTGTGCTTGAGGAGAATAGGGATCGACAAACGCTTGAGCGCGATCGTGAACAAAAGTGAGACTATTTTGACCTGTACCGTTACGAGCTAGGGCTTCTTGGCGATCTGCACGCTGGGCATAAGTGTAGCCAAAGTTCATGGTAAATAACCAGGCGTAAACTTTTAAACCTCGCTGGTGTGCTTTATCTATTGTTTGCTGAAGTAAATCAATATTTTCCCCTCCAGGCGATCGCACTACTGGTGTCCAGGGAGTTGGGTTATCTCCAGGGGGCAAAAGAACTTGGCTATCGTAAAAGACTTCGAGATGTATTTTGTTGTAACCTAAGTTGACAATACGGTCTAAGACATAATCGATTGAGCCAGAACTAATATCACAAGGATAAAGACGTAACCAAATTGCTTGATCTGAAGGCCAAGTTTGACTACGGCACAACTGTAGCATCTGAGTATGTTTCTGGACAATGGCATTATAGGCTGGAGTGGCGTTGGGATCTTCTAGAGAGGCTTTGAGGAGTTTCTCTTTCGCTTCTACTTCTTGAGGGGTAAATTGACAGTAAGGGCCTACGGCAGACTCCGCTGGTTTCATACTGAGTGGATTTAACCAAGCTACAGTAGTTACTAGGGTTGTAATTAATCCTAAAGTGGTTTTAGTGACAATCGCTTTCTGATTTTTGGAGTTGTTCTTAGTAGCTAGATGATCTATTTTTGGCTTAAGCGTAGGTTTCAAATTATTCTCTAATAAGGACTGTTTTGTAATTCTACGCATCTTAAATACCATATTTTTCCCTCTGCTACTAAACAATTGCTGGTTTAGTTCAGTTACTTTGTTGTGAATTGCTAACTTAAAGTTAATATTTATTTAATAATTTTAAGTTGTGAGCCAACATTCTAACAAGATTATTCCCAGGATTGGAAAAAACAATAGCATTGTGTGCCAGATTTCAGTAGTTACTGGTAACTGATCACTGTTCATTGCTGACTGTAAACATGGATTTATTTATTCCTGGTCGTCTTTGTCTGTTTGGAGAACATAGTGATTGGGCAGCAGCCTATCGTACAGTTAACCCCAAAATAGAGATGGGTTACGCGATCGTCGTTGGTACAAATCAAGGTATTTATGCTGAAGTTGAAGTTGAGAATAAATTGATTTTTAAGACTGTTAATCATCCTCAAGTCTTGGAAGTACCGATGGCTGAAGATTTACTATTACAAATAGCAAAGAGTGAGAATTTTTATAGCTACATTGCAGGGGTAGCTTGTCAGGCTTTAATTCGTTATCAGGTTGGTGGTTTAGCTATTGATAATTATTTAATGGATTTACCTCTCAAAAAAGGTTTATCTTCTAGTGCAGCGATTTGTGTCTTGGTAGCGAGGGCTTTTAATCAGCTTTACAATTTGGGCTTGACGATCGCAGCAGAAATGGATTTAGCTTATTGGGGAGAAAGAACTACTTCTAGTCAATGTGGCAGACTCGATCAAGCTTGTGCCTATGGTAATCAACCAATATTAATGACTTTTGATAGCGATCGCCATACTGTCAAACCTTTAATTGTCGGTCAAGATCTTTATTTAATTATTGTTGATTTGGCTGGGTCAAAAGATACTACAAAAATTTTAGCTCAACTCAATCAATGTTATCCTTTCCCTCAAAACCCATTAGAAGCTCAAGTTCATAATTATCTGGGCAAAATAAACGCTGATCTGGTTCAACAAGCTACCCTAGCAATACAACAGGGAGATGCAGCCCAACTTGGTGATTTAATGTGTCAAGCACAAACTGAATTTGATCGCTATCTAATTCCTGCCTGTCCATCGCAGCTTAATGCCTCCAGATTACATCAATTGCTCAATCATCCACCACTACAACGTTATATTTATGGAGGCAAGGGAGTAGGTTCACAAGGAGATGGTACAGCGCAATTAGTAGCACGCGATCGAGACAGTCAGGCAAAAGCTGTAGAGATTATTCAGAGAGATTTTTTATCTATGCAATGTTATGAATTAAATATTGCTAAAACCTAGTAATTAGCCAATTATTTAGCATTTTTAAGCAATCATATTAATTTATTTTAACTTATTAAAATAAGCGTTTGTTTTACTGGATAGTCTCAAAATTGCTAATACAATAATACAAGTTGCAAGATACACAAGTAAGTTTCAATGTGCCAACTTGAATAGGAAAGCCGTAGCCATTCTCTACCAAGAAGAAGCAATTGGTATAGTAACTGAGAATTCTGATCTTGACTTGTCTACTGATTTTTATTTTTGGGATGAAACTTCTGATGTTTAGGCTAAAAGTCAAGCAATTATAGATTGATGATTATTGATTGTAGATTAACACCTATCTCAAAGTAACGAGTAACAAACAGCTAGCAAGTAGGGGTGCAAGCCTTGCACCCTTCTTAAATCTCAAATTATCTCGGTCAATAGCGATCGCTATAAGTTTTAACGATTAAAGTCATTTAACTCGACATATGCGACGTTTATTAGGTGGTTTGCCCAGGCAACTAAGGGTACAGAGATAAAATAAATTTTATTTATGTCTATTTTTGCTACTATGAACATAATAGTCAAAATAGTCAATATTTATCCTTAAATGAAAGCATACACTCTCACTGAAACCCGTAATAGACATGGTGAGGTTTTTGACAAAGCTACAGTTGAACCAGTTTTAGTTACTAAGCAACAGCGACCTAGCCATGTGATTATGTCGGTAGAAGCTTATGAGCGATTAATTGCACGACTTAACGAATTAGAAGACAATAGTTTAGGTCAGATGGCAGAAGAGGCGGTAAGTAAATCTCAAATGGTTGGGGTAGATAAGTTTACAACAGCATTAGAGCATCTGGCAAATGGCGAAGCTTGATGGTCTGGAAACAGTTTTGGATTTCCTTAAAGGGTTACAACCCAAAATCTCCGCTCAAATTGCTAAAAAAGTCTTGTCACTGAATGTTGACCCATTACCTGCTGATAGCAAAAATTTAAAAGGTTATCCTGGGTATTATCGGGTAGACAGTGGCGAATATAGAATTGTTTACCGATTCGATGTAGATGAAGATTTGATAGAAGTGATTTTGATAGGAAAGCGCAATGATGATGATGTTTACAAAAAATTAGTGCGACTTTTAGGATAATTTTAAAAGGCGATCGCGCTAGGTTTTTACGCTCAAAGTCATTTAATTAGATATCTGCGACATTTACTAGGCGTATCCCCCAGAAAACTACTAAAAAATATTTAATTAAGCAAATTTTACTTGATACTGATCAGAATGAGCATAATTATATTGACTTTGGGCTGCTGCAAATATAGTTTCCAGCAATGAAAGGTCGTCTAAAATTGTGTTGTGCAGAATTGCTCGTTCAAAATTAGTATTATTTAAATTGGCATTACTTAAGTTGGCATTACTTAAGTCTGCTTGCTTGAAGGAAGCACCAGATAGATCAGCATTACTTAAATCGGCATTTTTTAAATTAGCGTGATCAAGATTTCCTTCTTTGAGCCGAGCTTCTTGAAGATTGACGTTTTTTAGGTTGGCATGACTAAGATTAACATTTTTAAGCCGAGCCTTTGTTAAATTAGCATTACTTAAATTAGTATTACTTAAATTAGCTCTAGCAAGTTTAGCATTACTCAAATTAATACCAGTTAAATCAGCACCACTTAAATCAATATCAATTAAAAATGTTTGACTAAGATTTACATCAGTTAAACAAACATTTTGTAACTGCGCCCCAGTTAATCTTCCTTCATTTAAATTTGCCCAGTTGAAGTTAACTTGATTAAGATTTGCTTGTCTTAAATTAACTTTTTGTAATTTTGCACCACATATATTGGCAGCTAATAAATTAGAAGCTCGAAGATTAGTATAAGAAAGATTTGCTCCGCTTAGTTTTGCTTCTACTAATTGTGATTTAACCATAAACGCTCCAGTTAAATTAGCTCTAGTTAAATCTGCCTGTTGTAGATTAGTTTCGCTCATTTTAGCGTAGCTAAGATTTGCCCAGTTCAAACTTGCTCCAGTCAAATTAGATTTAGTTAAAAAAGCACGACTTAAGTTTGCCCCCATCAAATTAGCACCTGTTAAATTGACGGCAATTAGCATAACTCCTGATAAGTCTACCCCTCTTAAATCAACTCCTGTAAAGTCTCTATAACCTTGTTCGTAAAATCTTAATAACTGATTAACATCCATAGATTATTAACTAGCTTAAATTATGCGTAAATATAGTTAAGTTAATAACTATATGCTTGATTTTTATTCAAAATCTGCTTATTAACATTATTACTTGTAATTTAATTGCTAGCCAATTAATAATAATTTTTATGTTGATATGTTTGGTTTTGAGATATTTTATTGGTTATTTGTGATAATTTCTCTACATTACGAACGTATAATGTATATCTTTACTGTAAAGTCTTTACTTTTGTTCTTTACAACGGAACCT
The DNA here is from genome assembly GCA_964393695.1 of uncultured Pleurocapsa sp. GTDB lineage: Bacteria > Cyanobacteriota > Cyanobacteriia > Cyanobacteriales > Xenococcaceae > Waterburya. The sequence continues at coordinate 707 of CAYMWC010000151.1, read as the reverse complement.
ACCTGCCAAGAAATCTCTTTTAGCTAAGTGTTTAGTTTTGCGTCCTGTAACTCGCTTGCGCCACATTTTAAAACTAGAAGGTTTCATTTCTCTTCGCATTAAAGCAATTACCTGTTTTTCTTTCAAACCAAATTGAGTTTCAATGGCTGCAAAAGGAGTGCGATCCTCCCAAGCCATTTCCACTACACGATCGATAGTTTGAACACTTAATTCTGGTAATTTCATCAAAACTCATACTGATTTACATTGCTAAATTTATTGTTACACAGCTATTTGTAAGCTGTATTGAAATTAAGTTACTACTTACTGAATGTGTGAGGAGGATCTCTTGAGTTATCCCATAGAAATCACACTATCTAATTTTTACAAAATTTAGGATGTAATCAATCGCAATAAAAAATTTATTGAAAAATTTATTCCTATGATTACTACTAGCAAAAACCAAACAGTTTCCCATTTCCATAGTCAAAACAATTGGTCTTTTCTACCAACTGCTTTTAGTGCTTTAGCAGGTGTTGGTTTAGGAATTCTGATTGGCAATTATTTAGGTTGGATTTAAAACAGTGAGCAGTGAACAGTAAACAGTGGCCAGTTATCCAAGTAGTGGACGCGCTAGTAGAGTGTGGCGAAAATAAACAGACCATTCAAAAACATTGAAACCCACATTCGGCAGCCCCACAGATGAAATACGAAAGAAATCTCCCAAA
>CAYMWC010000150.1:0-14359 GCA_964393695.1 uncultured Pleurocapsa sp. | reverse complement strand
TTTCAATAAATTTGAAATTTTGAGCCAGAAAATCTTCGATTTCATTAGCAGCATAAGATAAATGCTTCATGTTATTGCCTGGGCTAAATGCCTCTAGGTTATCATCTAGATTAAACATTTTTGTCCCATTTTTGAATAACTGAAGTTTTTGGGGACTAATATCAGCCCGATGTGCCATAATTTCATCAGCTTGAGCTGGATACTTCGCCATGAAGTCTAAGATATCAAACCAGGTATTAACCAAAGCTTGAACTTCTTTGGGACGCTCATCAATTAGTTCTTGAGTAACTACTAAAAGATCGGGAATTGCCCCAGGAAAATCAGCCGAAGAAATTATTTCTTTTGCCCCCTTGCGTTTAAGTGCAGCTAGCCAAAAAGGTGGAAATGCTCCTACTGCATCAGCCTGTTCTGCTGCAAAAGCTTCTGTAGCAGCCCCAGTCTCAATATCAATAATTTGAACGTCATCTCGCGACATTCCTTCTCTTTCTAAAGCCAGAGTCAACAGAAAATCATCAACAACCCCAGCTTCAATTGCTACTTGCTTATTTTTTAAGTCTTTAATTGTGTCAATTCTCTCAGCAGCGATAATCTTATCGTTACCTGCGGAATTATCGTTAACTAAAATTGCTACTTCCCCTTTAGCCGCATTTTGAGCAAAACTAATCGTATCGCTAAGAGTTTGGCAATTACCATCAATTGAGCCAGAAGCTAAATCCTCTAACGATTGGGAATAGTTGTCGTACCAGCGAAGCTCAACTTGCACATGATGTTTAACAAATAATCCTTCTTGTTCGGCGATCGCCCACGGCCACCATCCAGCCCAATTACTATAGCCAATTACTATCGGATATTCTATCTTTGATTTTGTGTTAGAAGAAGCTGTTGAGCTTGGGAAAATTTTCTGTAAATTGCTCGTCACCAGAAAGCTCAAGAATAAAAAGCAGGCTAGTAGCCAAATTTTTTTCGTCATGGTTAGGTTAGATTAAAACTTGCTTCGCTTCCGTTAGCTATGAGCTTCAGAGCTATGAGCTTAATTAAAAGCCGATTTTGAGGCCGTAATCGCTAATAGTTAACAGTTTTGTTAAAAAATTCAACTAAATCTAAGCATTTATCATAATCTGGCTCAACGACATAACCAATACATCCGAGCTTGTGTATAACAGATAGAATCGCAGGATGGGGAATATAGCAGACTATAATATTATCTTGCTCATTCGTAGTAAGTTGAATTACTCGATCTACAGATTCCATCAACATCAGATGCTCAAGATCTTGATATTCGCTATCAAAAATCATTGTCGATTTACGGCGCTCAAGTTGACATTGCCAATTTTTAGTAGGGGGAAAAGCTAGGCACAAGTCAATTTTTGGTGGCAACTGCTCTATAAATTTTGTCGAATTAGGATCGTCACAAAATATAGTATGGTGATTTAACTGCCAAACATTATTTCGTGGTAGTACCTTAAGAATTTTTTGTTTGGTTGTTTCAGGTGTCGTCACAATGTTCGGCTTGGAGATGACACCTGACCCCATAATTGGTTTTAGGTCAACCGTTCCCTGCCGTTCAACGGCAGGGCTTGCGGTTGACTCGGCGGAATTTCGAGGTCGCCTCGAAATGTCCGCTGCCGAGTGCTTTCCGCACCGCCTTCCGCGGTCAGAGTTAGATGTATTTTCAAGCTCATTAGCAGAGGTATTAAAACTTTTAGTACTATCCAGTTTTTTTTTCTTTTCTTGATGTTTTGTCTTAATTGACTTGGCTACTTCAAGTGTAATTGTTTTTCCACTCTCAGCTAGCTCAATTGTCTCTTCAATTGCTTCAGGCGGAGTAGTATCGAGTGCCAATTCGTATAGTACGCTGGGAAGAACATCTAAATCTTTCAAGTTGGAGGATTTAAATTTTTCATACACTTTCATAAACCTAGAAGCAGAAGTTGGACTCCACTTTAATTCTGCTCTAACCCAAGGATAAAACTGACCGTGTTTTAATGTTTTTTTAATTTCTGTTAAATACTTACCAATATCATAAATATCTTTAGCAGTTCTTCTAAGTAGATTTTTTATTTTTTCAAGTCTTTCTGCAACTATTAATCTAGTTTCATCATCTAATTGTTTATAATCGAATAAATGTTCATTTTCTTGGGTATTTTTTAGAGCTAAACTTTGAATTTCTTTCAAGCCATCAAGAGATATTTCCAAGTAATCAAGGGCTTTTAAGAAAGCTTGTCGATATGTTTGGGGATCTTCATTTTTATTGAGACAATTGATAATATTGGAGGCATATTCACTAATTTGGGCTTCTAATTCAGCTTTACCTACATAGGCGGAAAAGACAATTATGGGAAATTTTTGATTAATAGCTACAATTTCGGGGATTAAATTGATACCAGGATTGACATTATTTTGAGGAGAAAAATTATCTTCTCCCTTTCTATTTCTTGGTAGCTTACAATCTAAAAAACAAAAAAGAAGCTCAGAATCCTGCTTGATAATGTTTAAAGCGTCTTCGCAGTTAGCTGTAAACGTCACAGATGTACCGCTAAATGCTATGTCATTAATAAAGCCTCTTTGATATTGCTCATCTGCTGCGATTTCATCGTCGATAACCAAATATTTTACTGGTTGGGATTTTCGAGCATCAGCATTTCTCAAGAGTTTGTTCATCTAAATATGAATATAGTTTAATCGATTTAAAGATGGTAATGGTAATTATATTGTAACTAAAAGATGAGGCTATGATAATATATTTTTTGAACAAAAAGCTTTCTGCTATAGCTAACTGCGTTCTCGGAGTGTGCCTAACGGCATAGCGATTTGAACGAAATGTCGCCAGAATTCCCTATCTTTCAAAGTTATTTTGCTTCTATAGTAAGACTCGATTTGGCAATGTATAGTCTTAATATTAATTAAGTAATTAATGTTCAAATTTTTTGGTCAGCTCGCTTTACTCTATTTAACGTTTAATTTGACTACAAATAAAGTAGTGATCGCACAAGAAGTTAAAAACACTTCAGAATATTTAATTGAAGTAAAAAGTATTAATTTTGAAGGTAATACAGTCTTTGATAATGCCGAACTCAAAAAAATTATAACTCCCTTTAAAACTAATAGGATTACTCTAGAAAGATTGTTACAAGTTAGAGCAGAAATTACTGACTATTATGTTAAACAAGGATATATCAGCAGTGGAGCTTTTGTATCACCACAAAATTTTGCGAATGGAAATATAAATATACAAATAATTGAAGGAACTTTACAAGAAATAGAGATAGTCAATCAGCCTTTTCTCAAAAAGAAGTATATAGTTTCTAGGTTGCCCTCCAAAAACCAAATCTTTAATATAAACTCCCTCACTGAATCAATAAAAAAGCTACAAAATAATCCGTTAATTGACAAAATCAAGGTAGAAATTATTCAAGTTACACCTGGAAAAGCCAAATTATTGTTGAAAGTCAAAGAAAATCCTAGATTTAGTAGACTGTTTATTTTTACTAATTCTTATGCTCCTAGTATTGGGAAGTACGGAGGTCAAGCTGACTTTCAGTTTCATGTTTTCGGTTATGGAGATCTTTTTAATTTTAGTTTGACGAAGACTGAAGGGCTAGATAAGTTTTCTGGAACTTACAGAGTGCCGATAAATCAATATGATACTCAATTAAAATTAGAATTTATTACAGCTGAAAGTCATTTAGTTGAAAAATCAGTATCTGATCTAGATATAAGAGGAGAATTCAACTCTTATCAAATTGGTGTTATGCAGCCTATTAAATTTAATAGTAGTGAACAATTGAATTTAGGTATTGAGTTTAATTTAATTCGAGGCGAGTCATTTGTTTTGGATGATTTATCTTTCTCATTTGTAGAAGGTTTAAATGATGGAAAAAGCCAAATTTCTGAACTATCCTTGGTGCAGGAATATACCAGAAAAAGTCAAAATAGTTTATCAACTTTATGGTCTTCATTTAATATAGGGCTTGATATTTTTGATGCTACTCAAAATTCGAGAGAAGGAGATGCATTATATTGGAACTGGCAAGCTAGGGGAGAAAGAATCGAGAAATTGACAAATGATCTTACATTGATGTTAAATCTAGAACTTCAACTCTCCCCAGATCAACTGCTTCCTACAAAGCAATTTGCTTTAGGAGGTGTAAATAGTGTTCGAGGATATCAACCAAATCTGTTTGTAGGAGATAATGGACTGATGCTAAGTAGCGAGCTGAAGTTTTCTGCGTTTCAATTTGAGGAATCTGAGTTGAGAGTAATTTCCTTTGTAGAAGGTGGAGCGGTATGGAATAATAATCAAGATCTTGATGAAACAACGTTATTATCGATTGGATTAGGGTTAGAGTATTCAATTTTAAATTCTTTAGATATTAGATTAGAGCATGGAATTCCCCTGATAAATTCCGATGATGTCGCACAAAATGCTGAGAGAACTACCTTTTTCCTGCAAATTTCTCCCTGAAAAATAACACACGAATTTTTAAGTATCTTCTTGAGTTTAACTTAGCTTAGGTAGAGAAATAGTAAAACGGCTTCCTCTGCCGATTTCACTTTCTAGAGAGAGAGAACCTTTCCAATAGTCTATAATTTGTGAAACTAGGTATAAACCAATTCCTCTCCCTCCATCATTTTTAAATGATACGCGCGGTAAAAAAATTTGCGAATGATACTTTTTGGGAATACCTGAACCATTATCTTCAATAATGATTTGGATAAATTGTCTAGCGTTAACTGTTGCTACTTTGATTTGGGGAGTGTATCCTTCATAATCATTCAACGTCGGATTAACTGCAAAAAAAGCGTTATCTAAAATACTTTCTACTATTATTTCTAAGGCTTCGATATACAATTTACTATCGCCAATAGAGTTGTCATACTGCTCCTGTATATAAATTTGATAAGGATAACTATGTTGGGTTAAAAGATTTTTGACAGTCTGTTTAACTATTTTATTAAAGTTAGCTAAAATAGCCACAGAATGTTGACTTGAATAAACACATTTGAGAAATTCAGACGCACGTTTTCTGTAACGATCCATTCTGATAGTTTCGCGTTCGAGATTTTTAACACACAAGAAGATTTGTTCAAGACTTGGGCCAAAGTTAGTTTCTAAGACGGTTACTTCAGATATACCATTAATTTCTAAGTCATTCTCTATTTCTTGAATAATTGCCTCACGACATCGGGTTATATCTCTGGTACTTCTGCCGAAATGCCCAGAAATATTATATAAATTGTGATCGAGATCTTTGATGACAAAGATGAGATTATTAAAATTTTCGCGCTCCCTTTTAGATTGATAGTAATTATTGATGACAATCCAACCCCAAAAAATACCAAACATGGCTGGAGTGACGCTAATCCACCACCCCAATTTGAATCCAATCAAACTAATTGATGCTAAAAGTAAGCCAACCAGAAGACTATACGAAGCTGTTATGAATCGTAATCTAGATACCGCAATGCTTTGGTTTTGAACAATACTGTGATTGGCTATTTTAATCATTCCCATTACAGGAAATAATAATAAAAGAAACTCTATTAAGTTCGGGACGGGGCGAATTAACTTTCTCTGGTCGATGGCTGCACTGATTATTGAACTGGCAACATGAGCTACAACTTCAACACCATCAGTCCAGTCCGTTTTCTGCCATCGATTTAAAGGAATTTGATGAATGTCGCCATTGTAATGAGTTGTATTTCCAATAATAACTAAGCGATCGCGGAATAAATTAGAAGGAATTGGATTTTCTAATAGCTCAAAGACTGAAATTCTGTTAAAGTTTTTTTGGTTTCTGGTTTTACGCCAAGGGACTAAAAAATCCCAACCTGCATCATTATCTAATAAATTGCCAATGACTGTTTTCAAGGGGCGCATAATAATTTTATTGTCCTGCTTAGAAATTTTTAAGCCACCAGGAACGTTATTTGCCTCCCAACCATCTTGTGCTAAATATTGATACCCCAAAGCAAATCCCAGGTAGGGAATTTGAGTTGGATTGCCCCCCGCATCTACTGTAGGAAACATATAAGCTCGGCGAATTTTAAAGTCTGAGTCTGATGGTAAATCTGAAGCAGCTACTTTTCCAGCTTTTTTGAGGATGGGTGGTGCTGGTACTTTTGGATTGACAATTTTCTCAATACCGATAATTCGAGGATAGGACGCAAAAATCGCTGACAAAGATTTATAGGCTTCAATGTTAGCTTGCTGTTCAACACGGACGGCTGAAATGGGCGATGAAACATCGCCCATCGCGTCCTCTTTATCTGAAGGGACAGGAAAATCTCTGTAGAGATCTAAGCCAATAATACGCGGTTTTTGGACGATAATTTTATTTAACAAGAAGACGAGAGTTTTGTCAGAAATGGTCGCCTCTTTTAAAAGTTGAATACTTTTCTCATCATATTCAACTATAACAATGCGGTCATCAATTTTTTCCCAAGGATTTAAGTAAAATAGAAAATCATAGGCAGCTAACTCAACTGGCTGCAATAATCCCAATAGTTTAATTAAAACCATTGGCAAGATTACAACCAACACAGTAAATAGATATATATTTTCTCTAATTTTTTTTTTAGCCAAGAAATAATAACTGAACTTCGATACATTACATTTTTGTCTACAAATATACTATTTAACAAAAATTGTCGCCAGATTTTCTGATCTAATGTTTGATTCTTAAATCTGAAAAAATTTGATTCAGGGGGTAATTATAGCCTAATTTAGTCATTTTTTCAGCAGAATCCAAAGTTTCATACCATATCCCATGAGCAGCATAAATCTTAAACTTGTCATAATTAGATTCAGAATTATCAATTTGGCTAGCCAAGGAAGTGGACAGAGGAATTCTTTCTATGCCAGATGTTAAAGTTGCCTGATAATCATGGGAAGCATCGTTACAAGGTATGGAAATATTCCACAAGTAAATTTTATTTTCTTGTAGTTCGACGAATGGAGGAAGCCGAATTTGCTGTAGACCTCTTTGATTGATTATTGTTTTCTCGACTAACGGTTCAGAATTTGGGGGACTGATTAATGTAAATTCAAGAGGCAAAGGTTTATTAAGTCGAGAATAGAAGTATAAAGGCGGACGCTTAGATAAAGTTTGATGAGCAATTTCTATTTCAGGAACTAATAGCTCGATAGCGTTTGAAGTTAAATTTTGTTTACATGGCTCTGAACGAGAAGCACTGCCAACAAGACGGCGTTGGTCTATTTTAGTAGCATGGCGAGAAACTTTAAACTTTCCCACTAAATTAGCTAAAGCCTCTGAATTGAGATAAAAAAAATAGCTAAAGACAAAGAGCAATAAAGCTTTTTTGTGTTTGTGTCTCATCATACTAAAATAGGTGTTACTGCAACTTAGATAGTAGTTACATAAGGTTTGTTTTGGATAATATTTTTCAAATACTCAGAACAAAAAGACTTGGTTATTTATCAATCATCTTAATATGTTCAATTATCTTACCTGCTAATGGTCAGATAAAAAACAATACAATTGAACGATTTGAGCTTCAAGGAGCAAAATTTTGGCAACATGGAGAGAGACAAAAAGCCTTAGATATTTGGCAACAAGAGGCTGAATTATACAAAAAATTAGGAAACCAAAACCAAGAAGCTAGAGTTTTATTGAATGTTGCTCAAAGTTATATTACGTTGGGCGATTTTGATTCGGCAGTTGATGAATTAAATTATGTTCTCAGTTTAAATCTTGATTCTCAGCACCTTAAAGCGTTAGTTTGGGAAAAATTGGGAAATTCTTGGACTGCTCAAGGAAGATATAAAAAAGCCATCAAAGCTTATCAGCGTAGTTTGCGGTTGGAAAATTCATTGTCTTGTTTAAACAATCTAGTTGAAGCTTGGCAAAACTTAGTTCAAGAGAAGAAAACTGCTCTCGATGAAACTGAAAAAAATCAGAAAATTAAACAATATCAAAATGAAATAAACAATTATCAAATACAAGCTTTAAAATATGCTCAAGCAGCTTTGAAACAAAGTGAAAATGATTTTAGTTTGTCTGCAATATACGCCCTGGTTAATTGGACAAAGTTACAGCGGATCACATCTTTTCGACACACACCCAAAATATTATAATCCTTTTTGAATAAAGCTTTCAGTCATTGCAGATGTATCTCATGAAGCTGAAATCCGCTGTATCTCACAAGCAATTATCGGCTTTTTGGCTTACTCACGCTGCTAAAATTTTAAATGCTCAATCTGCTTCAAGATCCCTAGTTTTCTCTTCAATCAATTGGAGTAAAATAGACACAGATAATGAATTATTCTGGTTGCTAAAAGCTTACAGGATAGCTCAATTAGTTGGCGATCCATTATCCCAAGCTTATGCTGCTTTAGAATTAGGTAATTTTTATAAAAACGAGGGAAATTTAGAGCAAGCATTAAAATACAGTCAGGAAACTCAACTCATTGCTCAATCAAAATTTTTATCTGAGAGCTTGTTTCGCGCTCAATGGTTAGCTGGAAAAATTTATCGACAGCAGAATAATCTTAATGCTTCTACTGCGTCATATCTCGATGCGATCGCTACCCTGGATTTATTCAGAAAAGATTTATATTCATCAAATATCGTCAAAAATATTGAGCTTAAACAAATTGAGCCTGTTTATCTGGAATTAATTGATTTGTTATTAAAGAAAAATCAAGTTAATTTTACTAATATTAACCAGGCTCTATTAATAGCTGACAAATTAAGAATTTTTGAGCTGGAAAACTTTTTTCAAGATGATTGTTTTCAAATTTATCGCTCAGATTCTATTCCAACAGGCTCAAAAAAGGAAGCTATGTTGACCTCGGTTATTTTGAAAGATAAGACTTATGTTATTCTTAAATTGCCAGATGGCTCTGTTTACTTAAACAAAATAAATATAAGCCAATCTTCTTTATATCAACTTGCTATTAAGTGGCGAACAAATCTAAATAATCGCAGCACTTGGATTTTTCAAGAGTCAGGAGAAAAACTTTATGATTTGCTCATTCGACCTTTTGAAAAAGAATTAAATACTTCAGATTTTAAAGTGTTGGTTTTTGTTCACGATGGCATATTGCGAAATATACCAATGGCAGCATTGTTTGATGGTGAGAAATTTTTGGCTCAGAAGTGGGCTAGTGTTTCTTCTCTAGGGGCAAATTTTATCCCCAAACCAAAAAGAGCAAAATTAAAAGCCTTGGCATTTGGTCTTGTTGATCCCCCACTTGTGGGCTGGTCTACTTTATATAACGTAGAGAAAGAAGTCGAAAATGTTAATCAATCGATGGGAGGAAAAAAATATCTCAATAGTGAATTCACGGTCAGTAATTTAGCTCAAGAATTGGAGAAAAATATTTACCCAGTAGTGCATCTAGCCACTCACAGTTATTTTGCTGGCAACTTAGATAATTCGTTCATCCTGGCTTACGATCAGCGAATCTCTCTTCTAGATTTAGAGCAGATTTTGAGCAATCAGACCGTAACCGATTTATTGGTTTTGAGTGCTTGTGAAACTGCAACGGGAAGCGATCGCGCAGTTCTTGGGCTAGCTGGAGTAGCAGCAAGAAGTGGTGTTCGCTCGACTTTGGGTAGTCTATGGCAAGTTAAAGATGATGAGCAAAGTAGTATGATTAAAGCATTTTACCAAACTTGGCAAGCTCCCCAATATAATAAAGCAACTGCGCTCCAAAAGATTCAAATTGAACAAATTCAGCTTTATGCTCATCCTCAAAAATGGGCAGCTTTAACTTTGATTGGTGATTATCGCTAATCCCCTTGACATACCTGCTCTTGAATACTTTTCATCGAGTTGATATGAACTAGAGATGGGCTACCATTACTGTTAATTCTAACCGCGTTAGCTTCGATAATAGGATCTCCCCTGTGCCAATCTTGAACTAGGTAGGCGTTGCCCTGATTATCACTGTTAGTAAGAGATGAAGGTTGCTTATCAGAATTTATCCTGACTTGACGATGCCCAAGGTAGCCTATAGGCTCTCCGCCATCGAAATAATTATCGGGACTTTCAGGAATTCCAGCTCTTCCTGAATCAATGATTCTGCTGGAATTGGGAGAACGGTTTTGCCCAAAACAGGATTGCTTAATTAATTCTTCAGTAGAATCAAACTCTAAGTTCTCAATTGTCACTAAAGTTTCGTCATCAACAAAATCATTGGGGGAATTGAGTTTGATTGTGCCTGAGATTCCAAATTCGGAACTGGCTGTGATATCGCTAAAAGCTGTTAATTGCGAGCGTGGTTCTAAGCCCAAAATCACATCAGAATTAATGTTGATGTTCCCACCATCGCCATTGGAGGAGCTTTCTATTCTACCGAGATTTTTAACTACAATCGAATCAGAGTCTATAAAGAGATCACCACCATTATTAAATTGCGCTCCTGTATTAATCTTACTGACTCTTTGAGGTTCAATAGGCTCACTCGCAAAGCGATCAAATCCTGATATTTCTAAGGTTTTAGCGTTGACAGTGATTTTACCAGCATCGCCTGAACCCAAACTGATCGCTCGAATAATCGAACCATTTAGTACTTTTAAAGAGCCAGTATTAATGGAAATGTCGCCTCCATTTCCTATTGAAGTTGCATTTGTTGAAGTAGATATGCCACCGATAAAATTGCCAACTGTGGGTTTTGTGCCATTTAGTTCAATATTTTGGGCATTAATGTCGATATTTCCCGAATTTCCCACGTTATTGACAGCTTCAATTCTAGCACCATTGAATACTTTGAGTTCAGAGGTATTAATACTGATAGTGCCAGCTTCAGGATTAGCTTGAAAAATACCATTGATATTATTGAGATCTTCTGCCACTTCGACTGAAGCAACGATTGAACTGGGTATGAATATGCCATTAGGAATACTACCAGATACGTTAATTAATTCAGCTTCTATATCAATACCGAAACACCAATATTTCCAGGTAAATCGACAAAGCCCGTGGGGGCATGAGTCAATACTGCGGGAATAGTAAAGATGGCAATTACTGATAGATATAATGGGACGTTAAAATAGCTTCTTAGAAAGAAAAAATAGATTAGCAAACTAAAATAACCAACTAAATTGGCTGTCTGAACTCTTCCTGTAAGTTTCCAAAATAAGCCCTGAAAAAAATTTGCTAGCAGAGGAAAACCATCATAGCGATCGCTTACTTTTTGTCCCCAAATAAAAGATTCGGCTGGGACAATCCCCCAAATTCTGGCAGCAAAAGGTAGATGATACCAGCTCACATCGTAGTTAGTGTCCATATCAAAAATTGCCTTCAGAAATATGGATAAGGTTAAAGTTATGGCAATAAAACTCAAAAAGTATTTTTGAGTTTGGCTATTTCTTTTGTTCTGCATGAGGATTTAGTTTAATTAATTGATCAACTGGAGCATAGCGTAATCACAAAAACTCTGCTTCTAATACCGCCAGCAGCTTTTCTTCTAAAGGAGTTAAGACTGGTCGCTCTAATTTCGCCAGACCCTCTAGCACCCAAAGAGCAGCCTTATCCAATTTTTCTGTTTGATGTAGCTTAGTCATACGAATACCAAGATCTTCAATGGCTTGATCTTCCTGGTCATCAAAATTTTTCGACTCCAAGTTATCTATAGGTACAGATAATTGGTTATTCCAAGTATTGACCAGACAATAGTTATCGCTAATCTCTTCAACAATACACCAGCTTCCACCCAAGCCTTTGAGTTTACTGTTATCGCGAACGACAATTTGGCAAACTTCGCCTTTTTGGAACGGATTTGGTTGAGTATTGTTTTTAGCTAGGTAGGAATCAACTGCTTCACGGACAATTGAGCTTGAGGGAACTTTCCCCCCAGCCAGAGCGATCGCATTTACCCAGACTTCTACTTGAGCAGTTTCATTCAGTTGGGCTTTAATAATTGGTCTTAGTTGTCGCTGTTTTGTTGGCAATGGTAGTTGCCGACCATTGGTCGGCAGATTATTGAGTAAATTTTGATAAACTCTGGCTGCTGCGATCATCAGATAGGCATAATCACGACTAAAAGAAAATACGTCAAGGCAAAACTCTTCAAAGCTGGTGTGTGTGTTGCGGTACAGTCGCAGTTGCTGGATTTGACTTAAGGCACTGCCAGCAGTATAAAAGGCAGTTTTAACAAGCTGTTCTAGAGACTCTCGTAACTTCTCTTCCTCCGCATTTAAGGGTGTAAAAACTGGGGTATGTAGCTCGTGTTTTTGGCTCGAACCAGAACGGTGTTGACTTCTCCTTCTCCGTGAACCCATGCTCGGACTTTTGTGAAAATAAGAATATTGATTCCAAAGCAATTGTACCGTTTTTGCTGCCGAAAACTGTTCTTCTCGGCAGTAAAATATTAATAAAAGCTAAAAGCTTCTCAGTGTCTCTTACAAAGTTATATTTCATGCCGATAATCAAACGGGATTCATTGAATCAAAAACCTCAAATTAGTTCCTCAAGGAAGGCTAAATCAAAAGCCTTAATTTTACCCACAACCGAGGCTTTGAGGCAGTGCTTTGGTCGATACTTAGAATTAGAAGTAGCCAACGGCAATGCTAGTCAGGATACTGTCGTGACTTACTGCGGTCGAATTAATCGTTTTCTCAATTGGTGCGGTGAGCGTAGTTTATCGCCAGCTTTGGTAAGTAGTGAAGAAATTTTAATTTATCGACGATATTTGATAAATCAACTCAAACTTAAATCTGCTACTATTGCTTTGGCATTGGTAGTAGTACGCGCATTTTACAATGCTTGTCAAAAACAAGGTTTAGTCAAAGAAAATCCTGTAATTGGTATTTTACCGCCAAGAGCTAAAGTGGATGTGGTAGATCAAATCACCTATCTGACAACTGAACAATTACAACTACTATTATCTTGGATGAGTACTGAAAATTCAGTTAAAGCATTACGCGATCGCTTCATTATCTGTTTGATGGCATTAGAGGGATTAAGAACCGTAGAGCTAGAAAGAGCTAATTTGGGGAATATTAGAGGAAAAAAAGGTTCTCCCTGTTATATATCTGTAGAAGGCAAAGGTAAAATTAGAACTGTGCCTTTACGCCCAGACTTGGCGGAATTAATGTGGCGATATCTTGAGGCTAGAGCTATTACTGGAGAAAAACTTACGGATACTTCTCCTTTGTTTATTTCTCTATCAAACCGTTTTTCTGGGCAAAGGTTATCTCGTCGGGGTATTCGCTACATAGTAGATGGTTATTTAAATGATGCATCTTTAAAAGAAATTGATTATGATTTATCGCGCTCGTGTCATAGTCTGAGGCACACAGCAGGTACACAGCAGGTACGTTAGGACTGGCAGGAGGAGCAAGTCTAAGGCAAGTACAGGAGCTTTTGGGACATAGCGATCCCAAAACTACAGCCATTTACGCTCATGTTCTAGAACGTCATGAAAATAATCCCGCACTCGGTATTGATGTCGAAATTTAAACAAATAAACTAAAAAAATATTATAATAGAAAATTATAATACTTCCTACCAAATGGAATTTTATGTCTGATTCAAAAAAGGTTTATCCTGTTTCTTCTGCCAAGATTGGCTATCAAGATGGGTATCGCCTACCTCGTGCTTTTTCCAAAGACCACCCTGAATTAATTGGTGCTAACGGTCACGTCGAAGTTCTAAATGAAAATACTTTGTTGATACGTCTTGAGCCTAGTAAGCAAACAGAACTCGAAAAAGAAGATGACGTAATGATGAGTTTATTTTTAGATTTTCTGATGCAGTCTGCCATTGATGATCCTAACTCGCTAGTAGAGTACACGCAACAAATGAGTACTGAAGCAAACAATCTACTAGAAGGAGTAGAACTAGATGAAGATTAATGGGTGGAATATTCTATTTCATCCTATTTTTAACGAGCAATGGCAAAATCTTCACTACTCTGTTAAATCCTTGCGTTCTCGCTTGTCTCAAGAGGATTTTGTTAAACATCCTCAAGTAAAGTTGTTTAAGGCGGTCACTGTGGGTATTGAGCAAAAAATCCCCGCCGAGCCATTGGCTTCCTATTTTGCCTTGAAAAAGCCTTTGCAAAAATACAGTCGAATGAAAAAAATGGGTTTACCCAAGAGATACAGGTTATTTTTTAAGGTATTTAGCCAACAACAAACTATTATTATTCTTTGGCTTGGTTTCCCCAGGAAAGAAGGAGACAAAAAAGATTGCTATCAAGTATTCTCGAAAATGATCGAGCAAGGTCAATTTCCCACTAATCTTTCAGAGCTTAAATGACCTTTTCTGTTGAGCCAAATTCTAGATAAAGATACTTTTGTATCCAGTCTCTATCTTTATTTAACCTTTGAGCAGTTTTCTCTAAATAGTCGGCATAGACAGTAACTTCAGTGGTTTGATGATTAAA
>CAYMWC010000149.1:0-14404 GCA_964393695.1 uncultured Pleurocapsa sp. | reverse complement strand
GTTCTATTGTTGATTGAGCCTCATCCCAATCGATAGATTCTAGTAAGTTCCAGTATTTCTCATCTAGCTTTCCTTCTTGATTGAGCGTATAGATAAGGGAAGAGACGCAGTAAATTATTTCCCTCGATACGAAATCCTGAATTGTAATAGTGTTGGTAGTCATTTTAATTTCTTTATGTAGTATAAATGGACAAAAAAATAGAGTCAGTTTAATGTCTATGGCTCAGGACAGGAATAAATTCGGATGTTCGGCAGAGAGAGGTTAAGTATATTTGCTTTCAAGTTCTAGGTGGATATATTTATAAGTATTATTTTGTAATTGTTTAGACGTAATTTAACAAGCTTGTAAGAGCAATACATAGCAATAAACACTTAATCTTCAAATAGATGTTAAATTAATTACATTTCCTCTAATATCGCTAGTTTTGATAATTTAAACCCATGTCTGGGAACTATAGAAATATGAAACTGCTTTAAAGATTTTTAATTTGAGGCAGAAATTTTTATAGAAAGGAAATATTACATGGGAAAATTTGTTGGAATCGATTTAGGAACAACCAATTCGGTTGCTGCTTTTAGTTGGGAAAAACTTGAAGTAGTAACTGCACCTGACAATCCTTCTCCAGATCGCACTCTTACTCGTTCGGTAATTGCGATAGAAAACGAGCGAATTATTGTAGGAAACAATGCTTATCAAAAGTTAAAAAACGATCCCGAAAATGTCATTATTTCGATTAAACGTCTAATCGGTAGAGGTTTTGGCGATTCAGTAGTTCAACAGCAGTTAGATCGCTTTGCTTACAAAATTTCCAAGTCAAGCAAAGGTACAGAAAATAGTCTTTCGGTATGGCTCAATGGCAAAGAATACGAACCTGAAGATGTTAGTGCAGAGATTCTCAAGAAGATCGTTCAAAATGCTCAAGCCTATCAAGAGCAACAGGAGCAAAGAGAAAAAATTACCAAAGCTGTAATTACTATTCCTGCCTATTTCAACGATAAACAAAGAAACGCTACTCAAATAGCAGCTACTAGGGCAGGATTAGCAGGATCGGAACTATTACCAGAGCCAACCGCAGCAGCAATATCTTACGGATTTAAACCAGATTCCGATGATGTAAAAACTATTTTGGTTTACGATTTTGGCGGTGGTACTTTTGACTCATCCATAGTAACTGCTGCTGGCAATCAATTTATTGAATCTGGTAAAGCAGGAGATTTATGGCTTGGTGGTGATGATATAGACGATCGCATTACTGATTTTGTTAAACAACAAGTAGCAGAGGCAGAAGATTTAGATGATGTTGATAGCCTAATTGCTAAGATGCCCCATTATCAGAGAGTTCGTTTCTTGGGCGATCTTAAAATGGCTGTAGAACAAGCCAAAATTCTATTGAGTAGTAATTCTACAGCTAAAATTATGCTTTCTACTCCTCTAATAGATGATTTAGGTATGGCGATATCTATTGATGTAGAGATTACTCTCGAACAGTTTGAGGGAATAATTTTATCTCTGGTAGAAAAATCTATTGCTGTTTGCAAAGAAGCAATCAAGTATTCTGATTATCCAGAGGAAATGATTGATGTTGTGTTGCTAGTGGGTGGTTCTTCACAAATTCCTTTGGTACAGCGTAAAGTAAAAGAAGCTTTTGGTGCAGAAAGAGTAGTAGTTCATCCTCGTCCGATGTATGCTGTCGCTGAAGGTGCTGCTATTCAAGCTGCTGGATTAGTCGAAAAAGTTGGTACAGTTTCTCGCGACTATTGTATCGAATTAATTAACGATCCTAGACACAAACTGATTAAACAAGGAGATATTCTTCCTGTTAAAACGACTCATACTTTTAGAACAGAAGCAGACGGACAAAGCTTAATTCACTTTAAGTTTTATAGTCCCGATGATGTCAGTAAGCGAGATGATGAACGAATTGGGGATATGTGGTTAGCTCTAGATAAAGCATACCCCAAAGGAACAGAGGTTCTAGTAACAGCAGAGTTGGATGAGAAAAATGGCTCACTTCAAACTACAGCTATTTTGAAAAACGATCCTTCTGTAAAAGTCAGTTGTTCGTTATCAACAGGTGGACAAGATGAAACCATTTCTCGCGATGTAGAGAATACTATCAAGCAACTTAATGAAGAAGGTAATTTAACCGAACATGGAGTTCAAGAAGCTTATCGAATTGCTGGAGAGACAGTTAAAGCTGCTAATCAAATTAAAACTCAAGATGGCAATATAAGAGAGGATCGAGCAAGTGCAGCAAAACAAAAATCCCAAGAGTTAAAACGCTTTGCGGATGATGATTACGATACTGCGGAATTCTTTATCAGATACTTTAAATTTATTACGGGCGAATGTGATTTTCTACTTTCCTCAAGTCAGAAAGGACGACTGGAAACTTTGTCTAAAGATTTAGAAAATGCGATCGCACGTCACGCTAAGGGCGATATGCAAAAACTGTGCGAAGATGCTAGACGTGAGTTAGATCATCTTCCCGAAAAAGTTAGCCTAATTCTAGCTTGTCGCGATGGAGTTTCAAGAGCTTATCAAATCGAACCCAACAAAGCCAGGGTTATGAGTGGCAAGTTGTCTCAAATGATTGATGCTATGAGACGGGAAGATGGTTATGAAGCTCAAAGATTATTTAGAGAGTTAGCTGAGGATGTCAGCCATTATCTAGATAGAGAGCTTCCTACTGCTAACAACACTATTGCTACAGGATTAACTCGATAAATATGCCCCCTAAATCCCCCAAAATTGGGGGACTTAGATAAAGTTTTTGTTCTCCACATCTCAAAAGAATTATGTCAGTAAATTTAACTTGTCCTGTTTGCGATCGCTCGCAGATTGAAACTAATACTTGTCCTAATTGCGAAACCGATCTTTCTACTTACCGAATGTTGGCTCAATTACCAGTAGAAACCCCCATAGAAACAAAAGAATCAAAACGCATTATTCCCTTATGGCTTCCTGTCGGTGTAGCAATATTATTTCTGCTACTAGGTATTGGCTTGGGGTTTGCTGGTAATTCTGTGATTGCTCGACAACAGCCACAAACTACACCTTCTACTAATGCTTCTAATCCAGTACCAGAAACTGTATCTCCTACTGATTTAGAAAAGCCTGAAGAAGTAGAAACATCTGAATCAAAATCCTGTGGTGGATTTAACTACACTGTGAGAAAAGGAGATTCTTTGTCTCTAATTGCTTCTCACTTTTACGGTGATACTAACTCTTGGTCGCTAATTATTGATGCTAATCCAGAACTAAAAGGAAGAGAAAGTTCGATAGAAATAGGGGAATTATTACTCATACCTAATCTTGAAACTAATTGTTCAAATAGTTAATTATCAGGTGTTTTTTTATATTTAAAGGCATTCTAACTTGGTGCTGTATAAATGTATATGCTTAATTAGAGAATATAAAATATTGTAATTATGCCACAGCTATTATTATTGTTTCTTATTTTACTTGTCTTAGGTAGCTTTATATTTATTCAATATCGTAAACATCATAAAGCTAATAAACTTTACAATCAAGCTAAAGAATTAGAAAAAAAAGATACTCAAAATCCTTACGATATAAAAAAGCTTAAAGAAGCTCTTGCAGTTTATAAACAATGTAGCAAATTAGTTAATCATCCCGAATTCATCAAAGCTGCAAATCAATGTCAGAAAAAAATAGACGACCGCCTTAGATTTAAAAATTTATTGTCTGAGGGAAGAGAAAAAGCTAAAAGCAATTATTTTAGAGAAGCATTACACAATTTTACGCAAGCAAAAAAACTCTTTGTTACCAAAGAATTAGAAGATGAAATATCTAAATGTCAGCAAAGTATTGAGCAGCAAGAAAACTATGAAAAGATTTTAGTACAGTCCGCACAAACAGCTAGACAAGGACAATTTGAAGCAGCAATTAATTTACTGAAACCAGCACTAGATCAATTTTATCGTGAAGATGGGCAGCAGTTATTAACTAAATTAGAACAAGTAATACGAGCCAAAGATTTATATAAATTAGGATTAATTGCGGAAAAGAAAGGTGATGTTAGAGACGCAACTACCAATTATAAACAAGCACTAGATTTATTACCAGAATTTACTGAATGCAAAATTAGATTAGGTCTTATCAATGTCCAACACAGTCCCCAACAAACAGTTACTTATTTAGAAAAGATAGAGGGAGAACAAGCAGCTTATATTCGTGGTTTTGCTTATGCTCAACTGGGAAATTGGCAACAAGCTAATCGAGAATGGCGTTCTATTTCTAAAGTTAGTGTTGAAGTTCAATGTCATGCTCTAAAAAATTTGGCAGAACGCGATCGCTTATCACAAATTAAAGAAATTGAGTCAACAGTCGATAATAAAGACTTTGAGATAGCGAAAACACTTAGTTTAGAATTTATCAACAAATTTGGCTCTGAACCTACGGTACAGCAAAATCTAGAAAATCATATTCAACCTCTTTTAGAGCGTCAGATTTGGGAGGCTCAAGACTGGCAAAAAATAGCTACTAAAACAGAACAAATTTGGTTAGAACAACAGGATATTAATTCTCTACATAACTGGGCTGTTGCTACTTACTATCAAACTCAGACAAATTCAAGCAAGTTAGCTAATTTCATTATTGCTTGGTCAACAGCTTTAGCAAATATCAAACACAATCCTACATTACAAAATGTTCCCTGGTTAGGAAGTAACTCTATAGATATAAAAGATGTTTCTGCCAAACTAAAGCAAATACTGGAAAATGCGATCGATGCTGTTAAAGATGAAGATATTGAGGAGTATTTAAAATTACGAGATATTTATCGTCGAGACATGGTGACATTATCTCTGATTAAACAAAATAATTGTGGTGCAAGAACTAAACACCAATTGTTTATTCTTCCTGGTTGTTACCAGCGTTTCCATAATCATTTACCTAAAATAAGTTTTCCTGCGGAGGTTTGGGGCGCACTTTATACAGATTGGGGAAAAGCCGTTGCAGCTTGTCACGAAGGTGATACAGCCCGTGCTACTAAAATCAAGCCAAGTAACAATCCAACTTCTGAGACAGAACGCTTTGCTAATTGCTTTGTCTCATACCATGAGGGCTGCCACTATCTCCAAAATCTAGAATGGCGTAAAGCAATTAAACCTCTTCAGCAAACTAAATCTGAAATCAAAGCTAAGTCTGACTGGTGTAAGGAAATAGATCGACTTTGTGAAGCACAGCGTAAGAAGATAAATGATTTTGATGAACATCTACAATTTAGCAAATTTTGGTACGAACTAGTAGGTAGTCAGCCAAGTAGAAGTTATTTCGCTGAATATAAAGCTAGAAAAATTGCAGACAAACTCTCAAATGAAGAAATCAACTTCCAGCAAGGATTGAAAGAACTTCAAGATATTAAGGGAATAGACCCCAATAATTCTTTCATTCTCAACTTCATAGAAACAGTTGAAATTCAAGTAGAGCTAGAAAAAATTGCCCGTGCTATGAAACGAGAATTCAGAGAGGCAATTAGAATAGCCAAGCAATCGCGCCATGAACAGGTACGTTTTAGAGTTGCTGAAATTTGTATCAATATCTTACTTGAAGGTTCACAAAATCGTGATTTAGACTTTGACGCTATGTATCAATTTGCAAAATGGGCTTCTGAACTTTGTCCTCACGAACCAGCATTTATGCCTATTTATAGTAAGTTAGGAATTTATTAAGGAGAATATCGATGAATAAACAATCGTCTACCCCAAATCCTTACGATGTTCTAGAAGTATCCCCTGGGGCATCTAGTGCAGAAATCACCAAAGCTTTTGCTATGGCAATGAAGCGTCGTAAATATCCCCCTGATGCGATCGCACTGGCTCGTAAAAGTTTGATGAATCCTGAAGAAAGAATCATTGCCGATTATCTGCGTCCTATTATTGGTACTGTTAAACGTTTTAAGCGCAGTGATTTTTCTGCTTTGGATACACCAGCACCCAAACTAGAATTCTTGACTGAATTTGATGGCTTAGATAGTGCGATCGCAGATAGCAATCAAGTCTCAGAAAGCGATCGACGATTGGGAGCTATGTTATTTGCAGATTCTCCTATTAAAACAAAAACTACTCAAGATAATAGTTTTACCGAAAGCTCTACAGAATATTCTCATTCATTTGTAAAAAAAAACAGAACATAGAAGATAATCCATCTAACTCCAAGACTTTTTCTATTCTGCCTTGGTTATCAGCACTATTTATTTTTTTACTATTATTATTTATTTGGGGCGTATATAATCAGTTTCAAAATACTTCATATTCCCAAGTACAATCTACTCCAACAGAGATTGAAGTATCTTCTAAGCCAAAACAACCTAATATTTCTATACCTAAAAATACTATTCCTCAAAGAACTCCAAAAAAGCCAACTATAAAGCCCAAGCCTGACATTACCAGTGCAAGTAGATATTCTCCTCCGACAATTTACACTTATGATTATAATTTTCCTCTAGATTCTTGTGGAGATAAAGACCCTGGTGGTTCTAATATTTGGTATCCAGTATATGTTAGAGACACTTCAGAAAACTTAAAGCGAATTAAATCTAGTTATTGTCGAGATGCAATTGTTAAATATCGAGAAGAAAAAGGAATTTCATCGATCCAAGTAGGTTCGTTTCTAAATCGAGCAAAGGCTCAAGAATTTGCCGATTTAATGCAAGAAGAAATCGGAAGTGGCGAGGTAGGCGAATCATCAGTTTATGATTTTGGCAATAAATCTGTTGTAAGCTCTAATGAAAATTACTCTTCAGCATATCAAAAACCATCACCCACACAATTCGTTGAAAACTATTACATAAATCTAGATCGCGGTAATTATCAAACGACTTGGAATCAACTTTCTACCAGTTTTCAACAACAAGGTGGAGGATATTCCGAATACGTTAATTGGTGGAACAGCGTTAGAGAAATAAGCATCGGACAGATAAGATTAATCGAGCAGGATAGTGATGAAGCTTTGGTATATGCAGAGCTAACATATGTTACCAACACTGGTACATACTATGAAGATACAAAAACTCGTATTTATCTAACTTGGGATTCTCAATCGGATACTTGGTTATTTGAGAAAAAGTTTTAATTCACATACTAAATTAATTAGAGAATTGCTAGTGGTAAAAATCACAGACATTTAGGGAAGTATATCTATATAGTTCCTAAACTCAATTGGCTGCAAACAAAAACAATAAATCTTAGCTATGACTACCGAACAACTACAGACTTTAAAATTAAGCGACGAACAGAGAAATCAACTTCAACAAGAACTAGGAACTCTGCTTAAAGATAGAATGTCTCTCAAGCAAGCTTTACAGCAACAAGGGGAGAAAGCGATCGCAGAAAGAGAAGAACTATTTTTAGAATTACTAGAAGTATTCGATGCTTTAGAATTTTTCCTGAATTACATAGAGGAAAATCCCGATCCAAACCCCAAGTTTTTCAAGCGTCTCCCCAAATCTTTAGGCACTATTCAGAAAAAGTTATTGAATATTCTAGAGCGAAGACAAGTAGAGCCAATTGAGTTTCAAGATATCAAACCTGATTATAGTGTTTGTCAAGTAGTTGATCGCGAAGAAAGAGAAGATTTGGAAGAACAAACTATTACGAAAGTAGTTCGTCAGGGATTTAAAGTAGAAGACAAAGTTTTACGTCCCATTGAAGTTATTACATCTAAAAAACCACAAAGTTAAATCTAAAATTATGAGAATTTGTTTGAGGTTACTTTAAAACTCAACTTTATTTGCTACTGCATGATATAAATCTTGAGGTGCAATTCCTTTAGTTAGTAGTGACCAACAATCATCGCAATATTCCCAATATTCATCTGCTGCACCAAAACAATAGGGGCATTCTCTCAAACACCCCTTACATTGGTAATACTTACCTTCAGCTTCGCATTGACCACAGAAACATTGAACTTGATTTTGTTTACTCATGGCAGATAACGGGTGATTTGGATAAACAAACTCACCCCAAGACTACGGACAGAGTTTTCATAAAACTCAAATCCCTTAGCATCCATTTCTTGCTTCATTGTTTCAATACAGAAGACTAAGAGCTTTGCTCGTTCGACTGTTAATTTCTTTAGGTCTTGTTTCTGGCGGTCAGTTAATAGTTCTGGGAGTCCTAAATCATTATCCAGATAATCATCTACTGCTTCTCTTGGGATATTCCCAGAAGCGGATGTAGCAACCTGCTGAGTAGCAGCCCTACCATTGCCATTTGATTGAGGTATATTATTGAGGACTTCACTAACAGGCTTTAATCCTTGCCCATTAATATTTCTAGGTTGCTCTCTCTCAAGAATAGTTAAATTACCTTTAGCACCTCTGATTACTTCTACGGTTTGGTTAGGCTTGATGTGAGTGAGGCTATCTAACTCTGTCGCCCACACTGCCCCTTCTTCTCCATTCTTGGCTACTAGGTTAATAACTCGTCGTTTGCCATATTTGGTATCTACTATTAGATTATTCTTAACTTTCATATACTCTGTGAATACCATTGTTTTGAATCTCCTGTAGTGAATTTATATTGATGTTTTAGTCAAGTAATTGGTTAAATAAAAAGAGTGTCTAGAAAATATCTGTATCGTCTTGGCATTCCCAGATACTTTTAATAGTCCACATAGCCCGTGAGTACCCTTGTTGCTGTAATATTGCTGCGACGGTATTGTAATCACAGCCTCCATTTTTAGTAAACGCAATATCTCTAGGAACATCTAGAAATACAATCTGAGTCTTGATAGGGATATAGGCTACTTCACCATTTCCCATGTCGTAATGTTCTTGCGCTCTGGTGGCTATTTCACAGCCGATAGACACGATGGAAGGTCTTATATCTTTATTGGGATTGTAAGGCTTGTAAGAAGTCATAATGTTAGTGTTTGAAGCGCATTATTTCAGAATGAAAGCGATAATATAAACAACAAAAACCCCCGCCAACTTGATGACGAGGGTTCATTTCTTTTGCCCAGTTTTAAGACATAGGGTTCAAGTTATTAATTGAGTTCTTCTATATAAAATCTATTAGTTAACAACTTATCAACTTCTGATTTTAGATAATACACTTTGGTTTTATCTAAACTATCGCGCACTCTATGGAGAAAACCTTTTTTAAGGTATCCCCTCAAAGTTGTGGTGCTAACTTGTAAGGCTTCTAATGTTTCTTTAATGGTTAATAAATCTTTTGTAGTAATTGTATTTTTCATAAATCTAAACTCTATATTTCAAATATTCTTTAATAGCTAATCTTACTAATTCACTAATTCGCATATCATATTTGTCTGCTAAGACACTTAATCTATCCCAATCATTAGGTAATAATCTTATATTTCTACTTATCATTATTGGCTTCATATATATAAAGTAATCACTTTGGCTACTTCTCTATTTTGGTTTATTAATAGTAGTAAATAACGTGCAAAGTATTTAATTTAGGATATACTAAAATTGTTGTAGAGAAGAGAAATAGTAAAGAAGATAGAGAAAGAATAGAGAGAAAAGGAGTAAGGTGAAGTAGAGATATAGGGAAAAGAGAGTAAGGTGAAGTAGAGATATAGGGGAAAAGAGAGTAAGGATACTAGGTATAGAGGATAGGTATCTTATAACTAACATAAGAATCAGCATTACAGCGTTTTTCATGACAGCTAGAACGTATACCCAGTCTGTATTTGCTCGAAATCATAGCTTAAAGTTCCACCCCGACAAAACTATAATTATTTGTATGATTTCTCTACCAAATAAGCATATTGAAATCCAGTCTCTTGACGTGCTTTTTCTACATACTCTTCTGTAATAAAACCATGAACAATCAACCCGTCATGTTGGTCTGAAATTACACGATAAGGACACTCAGGTTCGCTTTTAGAGTACCAAGTCAATCTACTTATAAAACAGGCTTCTTGCCCTTGTAAAAGATGGCTAGCTAAGTCTCTTTTACCTTGACTACTGATGATACCTTTATCATTCATATACTGGGTCATTTCCAAAGGCATATTAGACCTATTCCAGATGTACTTCTCATTACCAACAGCATTAAAATTAGATTGGAAAAAATTAGTAACAAGATACTCACGCCAATCTTCCAGAAGTTTTATTAACTCTCTATTTTGGTCGTAGAACTTTTGAAGAATACTCTTAATATTTGTTTCAATTTTGATATCGTTCTCACATTCTCGTCTCTTCTGTTCATAGTTATACCAAGTTTCTACCTTAAGAAACTTACAGATATGGTTTTTAACTATGTCGTATCTCAATAGAGTAAACAATTTAGATTTTCCTAACTTGCCCTCTTTATTAAACTTGCTAGTAGGAAAGCCACCAAAATAAGTGCCATACATAATTCCTTTCCAGCAATCAACATCTACCCCTACTGCTTTTGCCAGTATTGTTTTATCAACCCCGATATACTTATCTACGATGCTGGTATCCATACGAGCAGACATTAGTTGAAACTTCAACCCATACATTTGAGAACTTTTCAAGTCATAATTTCGTATGCGAGGTGTAAAGTAAAATGCCTCGTGCTTTTGCTCTCTGCTACAAGATTGAAAACCACCACCTATCTCGCTTTTTCTACCAGTCTTTTGACCTCTGTATCTAGGTCTATAAGCTAGTAAGTTACGTCTTTCTTCATCAATCGTAAATCCATTCATTAATATATTTCTGTAACACCGTTCGTCATTTAAGTAAGATAACTTTTCACTTTGATTGAGTTTACCTAACTCTAATAAATCTCGTTTGTAGTTCAATCTATATTCAACATTATGATAATCAAAAAAGCAATATTTTATCGGTGTAATTCCCTCTTCTACTGTTTGACTGACAATAAGTTCATCTTTCTTCTTATGCTTGTTGTATTGATAAATATCATGTTGAAGTTGCCTTTTGGTTCTTCTGATAACTGTATTAGTTATACCGTTATAGAACTGCCAGTTATTCTGGTTAAAATTAGCAACTCTTCCTGGTATTAAATTATCTATGTGGTCATATAAATCCCAGGGCAACCTATACTCTCTACATTTACCTGCGCCATATCGGCTGTAACTATAATCTGTATATTCTACATATCCCAGTTCCTTTAATCTTTCAAGCTCCTCATGATACTTATACTTCTTAAAAGTTTCATAAGGGATAGGCGCGTAACCATTATTCTTAATATTTAACTCGTGTTCTTTTCTTAAAATACTAAATAAAGATTTAACTTTATCCTCTTCATCTTTTAATAAATTATCCCAGATAAAATCTACAGCTACTTTAGGCAACTTATCAGTATGAGGTAAATAAGATTTACTATTATTTTGATAATAAGTTATAATATTATTATGTTTCATTTATTTTGTCTCTATAATATTTGAAATTAATTCAATAGTTTCTCTCTATTGTTTTCGTAATACTTTTTTGTATTTGTATTTTCCATAAATATCTTCTAAAACTTTCTAGCCAAAGCAAATACTAGAAAGTTTTATAATATCTAACCCCTATACATATTCTAACCTAGTAATATTTAATCTTACTTACTACGCCTATTATTTAATATCATCAAAGAAGATGATGAATTAGCTACTCTCTTCGCTCATAGAAGAGCATGAGGTTTACACAGACATAGTTTTAATTTGTTATCAATCAACCATAAATACTTTTGAAAGTATATAGACCTACTAACATTAGTAGGTCATTTTTTGTCTATATTTATGCCATATAAAGACACTCTTTACCTGACTAAATCACTCTGCAATACTTGCTATATATAGATATTGCTAATATTTTGTGCCTACATTTTTTTTTGTTTTGTTTTATATCCTGATTAATTAATATATATATACTCCAGATATATTCATACTCTAAAACGAATGATACAGGAGCATATATAGCCTCGAAAATGTTTTTAGATGTAGATGGGTTGTTCTTTACTTATCAAGTCATATAGCCCCATATAAATCAGCCCAGCACCCCTAATATTTTTTCTAAACTTACTTTATATTTCAATTAATAATTTGTCTTTATCACTCATAGGCTCTCATCAGGTTTCTAACTATATTATTTAGCTGGCTAGAGAATGACCTATTATGTTTTTTAGCTTCTCTTTCTATAAACTCTATTACATAGTTTTGAAGAGTTACGTGCTTAGGACTAGTTTGAATTCTGTCTTTAGTTTTCATATTAATATTATTGGTATTTGTTTACTATTTTATCTAGAATAACAGTAAATATATTACTCAATATTTACAGATGTACATGAATTAACTAAAGATACTTCTTTTTAAACCCAACTATATTTAAAGGAAGAATAGAATGAAAGTTATTGACAAAGAATTGTTTATCTTCCGCACACCATTGACTAAACTTAGGTTGAATATAATGCCGATACTCTTCTATACTTAACCTTCTACTGGGAATATTAATACCAATAATCCTTTTAAACTGTTGTTCTAAACTACTCTCTTCGCTCGTAGAAGTGCTTTCTCTTTCCTCTAATTCTTCAATACATTGATTCAAATCATTAACTAATGACTCTGCACTTTTACGTGCTGCTTTTAGTTGAGATAGAGTTTTAGGTTTAGCTGTTTTATCCCATAACTGTTCGGCTAACTTTTTAATCTCTTCTGGTGTATGTTGTATATCCTCTTGGTCACAATTAATAACCCCTGCTACATCTTCTTCTTGAGTAATAGGGGCGGGACTATCTATTAATTGCCAAATTACTTTACCATTAAGTCTTTAACTTCTTCTGGTACGGTTAAATCCATCAGTTGCCAATAATCATCTAAATCAGGCTTAACAGATTGTGGGTCTATCCAGTTAGCCTTTATTGTCTCAACAGTCTGCACGATAAAGTCATACCACTTATTATTGGAATCTAAGCACTCTATAACTTTATCTGTTCTCTTAACAAACCAAGCTAGATTATTAGGACTATTAAAAAGAGCTAACCAAGGGGCATTTTCTATGCCGTTAGTAATCCTAATAGTTTTAATACCTAGCTGCTTAATTTCATCATCATATTTACTCTTGCTACCAAGAGCAGTCATAATATCATTTTCAATAATAGATAACGCTATCCTCTGTTTAACCTCCATATCATTGGCTTCTAAGACGCTTGCTAAGTCAATGCTATATTTATCACAATAAGCATTTACAACGCCTCTATGCTCTTTAAATAGTCGGCTGAATATTTCATCAGCAGGAACATTTAAACGCTCGTATACTAAGGCACTAATACTATCACAATGCTGTTTATATCCAGCCTCAATCAATTCTAAAATGTTATTTGAAATTTCCATAATATGTTTTTGATTACAACTTCTATGTATAAGAAATAACCCTCTAGTGAGTTGCAGAAACTAGAGGTCTATGAAATAAATACTTAACTACTTACTCAGGTAATTCAACCTGATACTTATTTTGTTTCTGGCTTTCTTGATGATGTGAACTTGAAGGAAGAATTTTTAAATCCTCACTACCAGGATTTAAGAATCTAGTATTTCCAAATCTAGATTTACGTTGGAACTCTACTTTTATTTCTTCAAAATCAGCATTAATTACATCATCTTCTACTTCCATCAGAAGACGTGCAGCATTATCTTCTTCAGCCTCTAACATACCTACCGCATTATTAACCATTGCTGCGTATCGATTGTTGGCTCTAACAACAGCATCATATTGTTCGTCTAATAGTTGCTCCTCTAAATCTTTAGATGCTTCATAGAGCAATCTATCCTCAATAGCTTCCCCACTGCTAACAGCAATCTGTTTATTTGAAGCTCGGAAATTATTCCTAAACTTATCATTAGCGTTACTAACTCTAGATTGCTTCTTAGCAATTCTCTCATCAAGATTGATTCTAGGCTTTCCATGAGAATTAACATTACTATTTGATTTATTAGGATTATTAGGGTTTGGCATAACAATTTTTATTACTCCTTAGATTAAATTGATTTTCAATAAATAAATTTGATAGAGATAGAGGCTCTTTCTCGTATCTCGAAAGAGATATGAGCTATATAATTAAATACTTAGATTAAACTCCTACTTGTTCTTTGAGTGCCTCGGCAATTTCTAGAGGAGACATACCAGCACTACGCATTGCCGAAGCTACCATGTTTAATTTGTCCTGTTGTGAGTCTGAGGAGATTTCAGTTGGTTCAACTACTGGTACAGTTCTACGGGGATTATTCCAAACACGCTCTTGATTAGTTTTATTTTTACGAGCATTACGAATTGCTTGATAGCTAACTGTGCCATAACGCGCAGCAGCAACTTGGGGGAGAATAGCACGTTTCTCTATTTGTGCTACTTCTGGGGGTGCATCCTCTTCTACTTCAATAAGTTCTACATCTAGTACATTTGGGCGTAAGTAAACCGACTATTATTGTGAGATACTAACTAAG
>CAYMWC010000148.1:0-14485 GCA_964393695.1 uncultured Pleurocapsa sp. | reverse complement strand
GGTTCAATTCAGGTTTATACCTTACGACCAAATGTATCATACAACGACTGAAACTTTTGCTATATAAAGATTGTGTATCAAAATTGTAAACCGACAATCTCAGCCCGTAATTCATCCCCCGATAAATCGAGGGACTTCTTACGGAAGAAAGTTAAAATTATTATCCTTGAAATTCCTATAAAAGCCATGATGCTCTGAGCTTTTCCAGATTAATGATTAACGCAGCTAATTAACATTTAGATGTACATCACATCAAACAATCAGAATCTCTATTAATCAATGTGGTCTAAAAAAATCTCTAAGGCAGTTTTGACGATAGTTACTGCTATCTTAATTGTAATTTTAAATATCAATCTAGGATCAACTCAAACTCAGCCAAACAATAATTTTCCTTCTGGTTTTGGTGTTCAATTTCAGAATTTGCAGCTTAATAGCGATCCTGATCCTAATGTTCCTAAAGCTCCAGTAGTCATTGATGGTCGAGAAATATTTTCGGTGGGTAAAATTGATGCTAACCCCGCAGGCGAAAGAGCAGCCTATATTCGCACAGAAATCCTCAGAGCTATTGAAGAAGAAAGTTTTACTGAAATAGCACTTGAAGCACAAGATCAACTCCCAGTCTTATATTTAGTCTACAAAAAGGCATCAGAATTACCAGGAGTAGAATTACCATCAAATCGTCAAGAAGAACGCAGATATTTATTTACGGTTACTCAACAAGATACTCTGGGTAGAAAGTCTAACCGCGAAACAGCGATCGATTTAAAATGGGAAATAGAACAAGCGATCGCTCAAGCAAAAAAAGAAAGAAGTTCTGCTTACCTTCAACGTCAAGCAATTATTACTGGGGTTCTGTTATTATTTGCTTTACTTGGCACTAGACTATTGGATCAGCTACAAACCTATCCCTTCAGACGAGCTATTCAAAGAATTATTCCAGGACTACCCAGTAATACTAGTTCCCAGCCTTCTAATTTAACTACCTTATTCCGTCTTAAATTGGGTTTGGCTCAATTCGGCCTGTGGGTAGTAATAATTTTTGTTATTTTTCGTCTTTTTCCTTGGACAAGAAATTGGCTATATTTAGTATTTAGCCTCATCGCCAAAACCTTTAACAAATCCGTACTGAATTTTGGCGGTAATGAATTTTCCATTATTAACATTTTAATTTTAATTGGATTATTTATTGCTTCAATTTTTGTAAGTAGTTATCTCACTGAGTTGTTGCGCACCAACGTTCTACAAGTTACTAGAATGACCAGAGGTTCGCAAGAAATTATTTCGATTATTACTAAGTATGGTCTAATCTCAATTAGCACAGTAGTTCTACTTCAAGCTTATGGTTTAAATTTAAGTTCTCTAGCCTTAATTGGTAGTGCTTTGGGTGTAGGTATTGGTTTTGGTTTTCAAGATATTGCTCGCAATTTTGCTAGTGGTATTGTTTTATTATTTGAACGCTCAATTCAGGTAGGGGACTTTATTCAAGTAGGGGAACATTTAGGAGTAGTCGAAGAGGTTAGAACTCGCAGTATTGTCTTGAAAACTTTAGATCGTATTTCGATTATTGTGCCTAACTCTCGTCTTTTGAGTGAAGAAGTTATTAACTGGAATCACCGCAAAAGTGTTTGTCGTTTGCATTTACCTATTGGAGTAGCTTATGGTTCTGATGTAGCCAGAGTTAAATCTGCTTTATTGCAAGCAGCAGAAGAACACTTAGAAGTATTGCGTAATCCACAACCTCAAGTATTTTTTACCGAATTTGGCGAAAGTTCGCTTAATTTTGAGTTACTGATTTGGACATCAGATCCTAGTCGTCAATACCCTTTAAAAAGCGATCTTTATTTTCGCATTGAAGAAATTTTCCGCGAACAACAAATTGATGTTCCTTTCCCTCAAAGAGATATCAATTTAAAAGCAGAAGATTTACCACTCAGATTACCTCCACAGTTGGAAGGACATTTGCTTTATTTGTTAAAAGGTTTAATTGCCAAACAGTATAGTAATAATAATAAGCGGTAAGCAGTTATTAAAGTAGGAAATAGGAAATAGGAAATAAGAAATAAGAAATAAGAAATAAGAAGTAAAAAGTAATGAGTAGTGAGTAAACTGTTTACTACTAGAAACTAGAAACTAGAAACTAATATCAGTAATCAGTAATTAATAATTAGTAAAAAAATGCCCGAAAGTATTACTCCTGAATCTGAACGGCAGTCGCTTCAATGGGGGACACCCCCACAACGCGCTGCCTCTAGTTTTGATAACCAAAGAAATCAATATAATCTATTAGCTCAACCTTTTCTTAAATGGGCAGGCGGTAAAAGACAGCTTTTACCCGTTATTAAAGAGTTTATACCTCGCCAATATACTCAATATTATGAGCCTTTTGTTGGTGCAGGGGCGGTTTTGTTTTCTCTACAACCTCAGAAATGTCTTATTAACGATACTAACAGTGAATTAATTAATTGTTATCGAGTTATCAAAGAAGAACCTGAAGAGTTACTGGCTCTTTGTCAACAACATCAAGATCAGAATTGCCAAGAATATTACTATCAATTACGCAAACAAGATAGAGAAGAAAATTTTAAACATCTCTCAAATATTGAAAGAGCAGCTAGAATCATCTATCTTAATAAAACTTGTTTTAATGGTTTGTTTCGAGTTAATAGCAGTGGTCAATTTAATGTTCCCTATGGCCAGATCGCTACTCCTGTTATAGCCGATCGCAATACAATCAAAGCAGTTAGTACTTATCTTAACCAGGCAAAAGTGCAAATTCTTGAGGGAGACTTTGAAAAAGCGGTTCATAAAGCGCAGAAAGGAGCATTTATTTATTTCGATCCGCCGTATTATCCTCTATCGGCTACATCTTCTTTTACTGGGTATAGTATGAATGGATTTGGTGAAGAAGAACAAAAAAGACTCAAACAAGTTTGCGATCTCTTAACTACTCAAGGCTGTCAAATTCTAATCAGCAATTCCGCAGCTGATTTTATTCGCTCTTTATATGATGATCCTAGATATGAAATTGTTGAGGTCAAAGCTACTAGAGCAATTAACGCTGTTGGTTCAAAACGAGGGAAAATCAAGGAATTTTTAATTCATAACAAGTATGAACTACTCATCCCAAACTAACGTTTGGAACGAGTTTCTGACGCTTCAACGCCCCAACTTTGCTCATGCTTCCGCACGAGACAGAGGTTGACGACTCTGCGTCTATTTGGAGGCTAGTTCCTAACCCCCTAGCACAATTAAGCATAACTTGTGCTGCTGCGACATCCCTATCTAACGGTTGTGGAATACCACAATCGCAGATATGGAATCTCTCACTTAAATCCTTTTTGCGTTTGATACCGCAACCAGGACAAGTTTGAGATGGGGCAACTTTACGAGTCGGTATCTCAATATAAATACCTCCTGCTTCGGTTACTTTGTACTTAATTAAGCTTTTTAGATTACCTATTCCAACATCCAAAAGGCTACGATTAAGACCAGTTTTTTGTCTCTTCCGTTTACTACCTTTCTTGGCTTTTTTAGTTAGGTTTTTTAGATTTAATTTTTCTGTGGCGACGAAGCTATTAGTGCTAACTATTTCTGAAGCCACGTGGTACTGCCAATTTTGCCTTTGTCTTGCTACTTTAGACTGTATTTTAGCTACAGCTTTGTTCGCTTTTTTCCAACGCCGAGAAGCTTTAATTCTTTTCTTGTAATTAGGAGCGCGTTTTCTTCTGGTTTTTTTAGCTAGTTGATTGATTTTTTCTTGGGATCGTTTGATAAACCGTGGATTATCGATAATCGTACCGTTGCTAAATGCCACGGCATGATGTGTTCCAAAGTCTATACCTACTGCATCAGTACTTGTTTGAGTCCTAGTAGGTACTACACAATCAACAGTAATCGAAGCATACCATTTACCCTGTTTGAACAAAATAGTGCAGGTTTTAGGTATCCCCCAATCACGAGCTTGCCCTCTCATTTTGATATTACCCAAGTTGGTTAACTTGAGATAACCATTTTTGCCTGAACTGCAAGCTTTCCATCCAGCTTTACAAGGATAAGTCCACCCTTTGTATCTTCTAGCAGCTTTAAATTTTGGATACCCAGATTTGAGTTTAAAAAAACGCTGAAATGAAAAATCAACGCGTTTTACCGTCGCTTGTAGCGCATGACTACCAAGCTCTTTGTACTCCACCCAACACTCTTTGAACTCAGGTAAACAGTTTTGTTGCTCGAAATAATTTATCGACTTGCCAAAACGTTTGTATTGAGTTTTTCTATGGCTAACACAAGCATTGTATAAATCTTTGTGCAACCTACGCCAATAGTGCAGCTTTTCGTTTTGATTCGCTGAAGGATAAAGTCTAAAAGTAATGCGACGGGTTATACTCATAAGATAAGCATAACTTAGTGAACAATGAAAAACAACAGTTTAAATAAAGCCAGAGGGTGTGTTTATAAAATTAGCGTGTATATTGTTTTTGTGACTAAATATCGACGCAAAGTGATAACTAAAGAAATACTCAACGACTTAGAAAAAATCTTTAAGCGTCTATGCGAAAACCAAAAATGTCAATTAACTAGTTTTAACGGAGAGTCAGATCATTGCCACTTGTTGGTTGAAATGTATCCAGACGTTGCCCCGTCGCGACTGGTCAACACTCTTAAAACTGTCTCTAGTCGCTTAATTCGTAGAGACTATAAAGCGCATTTGGACAAATTTTCTTATAAACCTGTGTTTTGGACTGGTGCTTATTGTATTGTATCCACAGGTGGCGCACCGTTAGATATAGTTAAAAGATATATTGAGTCCCAGGACTCGCCTAGCTAGTGCCAACCGTCGCATTCTCCTTCCAAGCGTTAGCTTGGAAGGAGAATGCGCTCCGATCTGGTTCAAACTTAATAACCTAGCAACTTGGGTTAGTAGATTAAACTAGCAACCCCAAATATCTAAGTAGCTGGGTGGAATTAAATATAAAATAACGGATTCTTATCTTTCTCCCCTATCTCCACTACTCCACTACCTCACATCAGTCTTTAAATTAATTATGCCTACCTACTTATATGTGATGTGGTTGTTTTTTTTTCCTTAGTAATATAGACTAAAAACTATGAAAAAAAAATACAAATAGATTTTAATCTATAAAATTGTCATCTACTAAGCCAATAGAATCAATTAACCCAAGTTACTAATTTATTGATTCATCAAAAGCTACTTCCAAGATCACGAAGGGCTTACTTTGTCCAAAAATAATATTTTGATATTCAACAAAATTTTTGATAATTGAGCCATATCTATGGCTTTTTTGATTAACATAGTTTTTGCTCTTTTGTCAATATTAAAATCTTATAACATAGTAAAATTCAATCAATATAACCTTTGAGGGCATAACAATGTCAATCACAAACAAAATTCACTTTAGAAACGTTAAGGGCGATATCTTCGGTGGTGTAACTGCTGCGGTTATCGCCTTACCAATGGCTCTGACTTTTGGAGTTGCTTCTGGTGCAGGGGCATCTGCGGGACTTTGGGGGGCGATTTTAATCGGTTTTTTTGCTGCCTTATTTGGCGGTACTCCCACCCTAATTTCAGAACCAACTGGCCCGATGACCGTGGTTATGACTGCCGTAATTGCAAGTCTTACTGCTGCCGATCCTGAAAATGGGTTGGCAATGGCATTTACCGTAGTTATGTTGGCAGGGATATTCCAAATTATTTTTGGTTTTTTCAAATTAGGCAGATACATTACCCTGATGCCTTACACGGTAATATCTGGCTTTATGTCAGGTATTGGCTTTATTCTCGTGATTTTACAGATTGCACCATTTTTAGGTCAGGATAGTCCGAAAGGCGGTGCGCTGGGTATGGTACAAAATTTACCAACGCTGCTAGCAAGTATTAAGCCTCTAGAAACTGCACTGGCTGCCATAACTTTGGGGATTTTGTTCTTGTATCCTAGCAAGCTCAAGAAATTTATGCCTCCTCAATTACTGGCGTTGATTGTAGGAAGTTTAGTTGCCATCTTTTTCTTTAGTAACGCTGACATTCGCACTATTGGTGAAATTCCTGTAGGCTTACCTAAATTACAAGTTCCTACTTTTACTTCTAGTCAACTGCGAGTCATGGTCGTTGATGGTTTAGTTTTGGGTATGTTGGGCTGTATCGATGCACTGCTGACTGCTTTAGTAGCTGATAGTATAACTCGTACAGAACATAACTCAGACAAAGAATTAATCGGTCAAGGGATTGGTAATTTAGTTGCTGGTTTATTTGGTGGGATTGCTGGTGCTGGTGCAACTATGGGTACAGTAGTTAATATCCAAGCTGGTGGTCGCACTGCGGTATCTGGTTTAACTCGCGCTTTGGTGTTATTAGTCGTGGTTTTAGGGTTAAGTCAATATTTAACAGGTGTTCCTAGTGCAGTTTTAGCGGGTATTGCCTTTAAGGTAGGTATTGATATTGTTGACTGGGGTTTCCTCAAACGCGCCCACAAAATTTCTCCCAAAGCAGCATTTATTATGTACGGGGTAATTATCCTGACTGTATTTGTTGACTTGATTATTGCTGTTGGTATTGGGGTATTCGTTGCCAACATTTTAACTATCGAACGTCTTTCTAACCACCGTGCGGAAAAAGTTAAAGCTGTCACCTATGACGATGAAGAAATCGAACTTAATTCTGAAGAAAGAAGACTTCTAGAACATGCCAATGGTCGCGTACTGCTATTTTACCTTAGCGGCCCAATGATTTTTGGTGTAGCTAAAGCTATTTCTCGCGAACATAATTTAATAAATGATTATCAAGCATTAGTTTTAGATTTATCAGAAGTGCCAATTTTGGGTGTGACTTCTGCCTTAGCTTTAGAAAATGCGATTGAAGAGGCATTAGAAAAAGAACGTCAAGTATTCCTAGTAGGAGTTGGCGGGCAAACTGAAAAACGTCTGAGAAAGTTAGGTGTGATGGATAAAGTTCCTGCTCAAAATCTAATCAGCGATCGCATTACCGCTCTTCAACAGGCAGTAAATTATGTTGACCGTAACCTCGTCAATTTTGGTAGCGATACTGGCGATACTGCTGATTCTCAAGCGATCGCTTAATTATTGCTCATTAGTCATTAGTAAACCAAGCAAAGAATAACTATGATACATTTACCATCACTATTGCATAGTGGGTTCGTCCCCGATTTAGTATTTTCTTCTTCATTGTTAGCAACTGAGCCTAATGTGGAAGCTGCACCGATGATTTTAGCAGGAGTTTTACTAAGTCTTGTCTTTATCTATCTAGCAAGTAAACTAGGGGGAGAACTTTCCCAATTAGTCGATTTACCGCCAGTATTAGGGGAATTAGTAGCAGGGGTAATAGTTGGGGTTTCCGCCTTGCATCTTTTAGTCTTTCCTGAAGCAGGTGCAATTGCTAGTGATTCGGTTGTAATTACCATTTTGCAAAAAATCGCTGGTTTAAACCCCGAAAGTATTGGCGAAGTCTTTGCTTCTCAAAGTGAAGTTATTTCTGTTTTAGCCGAATTAGGGGTAATTATTCTCTTATTTGAAATCGGTTTAGAATCGGATTTAAGAGAACTACAAAAAGTCGGAGTGAGAGCAGCGATCGTTGCCACAGTAGGTGTTGTCGCTCCCTTTGTGGCTGGTACGTTAGGATTGGTTTTAATCTTTGGAATGCCGACAATTCCTGCGGTGTTTGCAGGTGCTGCATTAACTGCTACGAGTATTGGCATTACTTCTAAAGTATTATCGGAGTTAGGACAACTAAAATCCACTGAAGGTCAAATCATTGTTGGTGCTGCGGTAATTGATGATGTTCTGGGTATTATTGTTTTGGCTGTAGTAGCCAGTTTGGCAAAAACTGGAGAAGTAGATATTGCTAACGTAATTTACTTAATTATTAGTGCGACAGCCTTCTTATTGGGTTCGATATTTTTGGGTAAATTCTTTAATAAAAGCTTTGTCGCGATCGCTGAAAAATTACAAACTAGAGGGAATCTAGTTATCCCCGCTTTAGTCTTTGCTCTTTCGATGGCATTTTTAGCTCATGCAATTCATTTAGAAGCAATTTTAGGGGCTTTTGCTGCTGGTTTAGTTTTGGATGAAACCGATAAACGCAAAGAATTAGACCAACAAATTATTCCCATTGCTGATATTTTAGTTCCCATTTTCTTTGTCTGTGTCGGTGCAAGAGTAGATCTTAGTGTACTTAACCCCACCAGTGCTGATAATCGCCAAGGATTAATTATTGCAGCTTTCTTAATTCTAGTGGCGATTATTGGGAAAGTTATTACTGGTTGGTCAATTTTTGGGAAAGAGAAGGTCAATCGTTTAGCTATTGGTATTGGGATGATTCCCCGTGGTGAAGTTGGTTTAGTTTTTGCTGGTATTGGTGCAGCTAGTGGCGTGTTAGATAAACCTCTTCAAGCAGCCATTATTATCATGGTAATTCTGACTACTTTTATTGCACCGCCTCTGTTACGTTTCGCTTTTGGGGGAGAGGAAATAATAGAAGAAAAACCAGATTTAGCTGCTACCAGTAATCAGTAATCAGTAATAGTAATTTTAAGGTAGGGTGTTCGCCTCACCTTACCTCACCTTTTAAAAAATCAACAATAATAATTTAAAACATGAATCATTTAATGTCCGCTCAAAATACTTTAGTGTGGTTTTGCTTTACTGTTTATGTTTTAACGGCAGTTTTTCTCTTTCCCAATATGAGCGAATTCAAATCTAAAACAGTTGATGTTTCTAATCAACAAGCATTACAATTTGCCTCTCGCTTTGTATTAAGAATTGCCTTGATTGTTCCCATGGTATTTTTACTCAAAAATGCGATTTAATAGAGTTATAAGCTGTAAGCTATAAGCTATGGTCAAAAAAACACGGCTCTCCTAGAGTAGCTATGATAATTTAATAATAAATAAGCTATAAAAGCCTTTGTCAACAAGGGTTTTTAAAATCTAAAAAAGCAATTTTAATAAAAAAGGCTTTTTGTTTGGTTGAAATTGTTGTGATTCAAGCGATTGGGCTTCTTTAAGCTATTCTTTTACTATAACCAGTCTAGGAGAGCCAAAAACACAAATAAAAGGTGAGCATTGCTCACCCTACTTTGATTCAACTTTCATATCTGTAGGTCTATTATGCTAATCAAGCATAAAATTACAATAAAGTTGTCAGTATTAAATGTATTTTTAAATCAAAGATTTCTGGCTCTCCTAGAGTAGCTATGATAATTTAATACTAAATAAGCTATAAAAGCCTTTGCCAACAAGGTTTTTAAAAATCCCAAAAAGCAATTTTAATAAAAAAGGCTTTTTGTTTGGTTGAAATTGCTGTTATTCAAGCGATTGAGCTTCTTTTAGCTATTCTTTTACTATAACCAGTCTAGGAGAGCCAGATTTCTTAAAAAGATAATGTAAAAAATGTCAACTGTTTATAAGGATTTGATATTTTTAGTTTGTTAAGTTTGAGCTAAATTTACAACAAACCAATGTTAGAAGCTTTTGTATTTGCCACTATCTTATGTGGTTTTTTCGGTATTATTTTCAAGCAAAACTTGATCATGAAAATTATTTCGATGGACATTATGAGTACAGGAGTAATTGCCTATTACGTAGTGGTGGCATCACGAGATGGTATATTTACGCCCATTGTGGGGAATCAAGACAAGGTTGCTTATGCTGATCCTGTACCACAGGCTGTAATTTTAACAGCAATTGTGATTGGGTTATCAATTCAAGCTTTGATGCTGGTAGGTGTGATGAAATTAGCCAAGAATAATCCTACTTTAGAAATTAGAGCGATCGAAGAAAACAATACACCATGATTAATATAACGATCGCCTGGTTGGCTTTACCATTTTTTATTGGATTTGTTATTTATTTATTACCCAGACTAGATCGCATTCTTGCCCTTGGAATAGCGATAATTTCTGCTGTTTACGCTTTACAGATATTTTTAGAACCATCTCCTATAAACTTAAAATTACTCGATGATTTTGGCGTTACTTTAACTATTGACGACTTAAGTAGCTTTTTCATCCTCACTAATGCCCTGGTAACGGCAGCAGTAATTGTTTACTGTTGGCATAGTGGCAAAACAGCTTTTTTTTATATGCAGATGACTATACTGCATGGTAGTGTTAACGCAACTTTTATCTGTGCCGATTTTATTAGTCTGTATGTGGCATTAGAAGTAATTAGTATTGCTTCGTTTTTGTTAATTGCCTATCCTCGTACAGATCGAGCAATTTGGGTAGGTTTGCGCTATCTATTTACCAGCAATATTGCCATGTTGTTTTATCTGGTGGGGGCAGTATTAGTATATCAAGCACATCATTCTTTTAATTATGAAGGTTTACAAGGTTCTCCACCAGAAGCAGTTGCCCTGATTTTTCTGGGATTATTGGTTAAGGGAGGTATTTTTGTCTCTGGTTTATGGCTGCCTTTAACCCATTCTGAATCAGAAAGCCCAGTCTCAGCCATGCTTTCGGGAGTAGTAGTTAAAGCTGGGGTGTATCCTTTGGTGCGTTGTGCGCTGATGTTAGAGGAGA
Source organism: uncultured Pleurocapsa sp. (assembly GCA_964393695.1). GTDB lineage: Bacteria > Cyanobacteriota > Cyanobacteriia > Cyanobacteriales > Xenococcaceae > Waterburya. Next base: position 3,936 of record CAYMWC010000148.1, on the reverse strand, counting down.
TTGATCCCATTGTCAGGTTTTTTGGAGTGGCTACAGCACTTTTAGGAGTAGGTTTTGCTGTTGTAGAAAAAGATACCAAGCGACTGTTAGCATTTAGTACTGTTTCTCAATTAGGTTTTATCCTTGCTGCACCAGTAGTAGGAGGTTTTTATGCCCTCACTCACGGCTTAGTAAAATCTGCTTTGTTTTTAATTACAGGAGTTTTGCCCAGTCGAAATTTTCAACAACTAAGAAATAGTGGTATTAATACTAACATTTGGATTGCTTTAGTTATTGCCAGTTTCTCCATTTCTGGTTTTCCCTTACTGTCTGGTTTTGGGGCGAAAATTTTAACCAGTAAAAATTTATTACCCTGGCAAGTTATTGGTATGAATATTGCAGTCTTGGGTACAGCAATTGCTTATGCCAAATTCATTTTTTTACCACATCATTGGGAGACAGAGAGACAAGGAGACGGGGAGAAAAAAATCTCGTCTGGTTTTTGGTGGACGATGGTTATTTTACTTGGCGGATTAATTGTAGCTAATATTTTTTATTATCAAGCTTACACCTTACAAAATACGATTAAACCATTAGCAACGATCGCTTTAGGTTGGTTAGCTTATCTTTTAATCTTCAAAAAATTAGTAGTTAAAATACCCCGTGATTTTGAACAATTCGAGCATCTGGTTGGGGTAATGAGTTTAATGTTAATCTTACTCTTTTGGATAGTATGGACACGCTCGCCTATCTTAATATAATTCTGCGACTAGCGATTTGGTTTTTACTGACTGCCGATTATAGTTTACCTAATATTATTATCGGTATCGCGATCGCTTTTCTCTTACCTCGTGGTAATACATCCAAAGAAAAGCTCAAAGATTGGCTTAAAACTCTCTGGAAAATTGTCAAAGCAATTCCTCAAGCCTATCTAGAAGCTATAGAAATCATGCTTCGCCCTCACAACCAAGAAGAAATAGTCAGACAAAGAGTTAAACCTCGACGCACACCAGGTTTGATTTTTCTCGATATCTTTTTAATTACTTTCACCCCTAAAACTATTGTCACTAAATATGACGATCAAGGTTGGTATGAGGTGCATCAAGTAAAAAGAAAAAAGCAACAAATAGCTAATAGCGAGGAATAAAAGCAAGGAAGCTTTCATAGAGCAAAGTAGATAGAATGCAATCAATAAATAACTAATAACTAATAACTAATAATTTTAAAAAATGGATTCAATTTTAATTGCCATGATTTTGGCATTACTCATACCCATATATGAAGCTTGGCAAGATGATGATATTTGGCAAAAAATGCTTGCCTTTGCCAGTATTGCTACTAAAACTTCCATTATGATGCTAGTTATCTCCGTATTTCGTGATGATTGGTCAATTGGAGTAGTAGCAGTCATTGTTCTTAGTGTCGGTAATGCAGGATTAATGTTGCTAGCGCATTTAATCAAACGTTTAAACGAAGCCTAAATAATGAGTAATGAGTAATGAGTAATAAGTAATGATTAACTATTAACTATTAACTAACAGCTAATAACTATTATGATTAACATCTTAAGTTACACTCTCATAATTATCGGTATTATTTTCTGGTTTTGGGGAACATTGCCCTTAATCGGCAATAGATCTGTTTTATTTAAACTTCATAGTCTTTCGGTTGCCGATACTTTAGGTTCAATGACTATTATTTTGGGTTTACTACTCAAAATACCGAGTGAATGGTCACTATTATTGTTAGCAATTATTACCTTGGCAATTTGGAATACGGTACTAGGTTATGTTTTGGCTTATTGTTCAACAGAAGAAAAGATATTTAAATAATGAGAATTAAGTAGGGGCGATTCGCGAATCGCCCCTACAGTAATAATCAACAATCAACAAAACCTATGATTGATAAATATATATATGTCATCGTCGCTTTGCTACCTTTATCTGCTTTAATGTTGGTAACTCAAGCAAATCCCTATCATGCTTTAATAATCAGAGGTATTTTAGGGGCAGTAGCAGCTTTAATTTATGCAATTTTAGGGGCTGGAGATGTAGCTCTAACTGAGGCTATGGTAGGAACTATGTTAGCAGTTACTCTTTATGTAATTGCAGTTCGTTCTTCCTTGATAATGCGCCTGGGAATACTTGAAGAAGACATAGATAAAAATAATTTAATCGCCAAAAATAGTTACTTAGAAGAATTGATTACTAGTATCAGAAAAATTGTTAATAAATATCATTTGAGCCTGGAATTAGTTCAATATCCTAATCAAAAAGCTTTAGAAGAAGGTTTTAAATTGCAAGAACTTCATGCAATTTGTACCAAACAAAAACTCTTGGAAGAACCAGAGTTAGACATTAATACAATAACAGAAAATAAACAAAATTATAACATTGAAATTAGAGTGCAGCGTCTATTTAAAATTATGCAAAGTGAGTTACTATTTCCTGAAACGACTATTAATTACATAACAGTAACAGATAAGGAGGAACAACATTAATGAAGTGGATTTATATATTAGCAGGTATTTTTTTATTTATTAAAGTATTAATTATCCCCAATCCAGCAGCAGAATGGTCAGAACTTTCTATTGTTGACTCAATTGTCGAAGATACTGGAGTATCTAATGCAGTTTCAGGGATTATTTTTCGTAATCGACTCTATGACACAATCTTTGAAGTAGTAGTATTTACGATCGCTATTTTAGGTGTGAAATTTTTACTAGCCAACGAAACACCAACCGAAGTAGTTTATCAATTCAGCGATCGCCCGACTATTATCTTGGCACGTCTGGGTGCAACCATTGCAGCGTTGGTAGGTATTGAACTAGCAATTCGTGGACACCTTAGTCCTGGTGGTGGTTTTGCTGCGGGGGTAGCAGGAGGTACGGCTATTGGTTTGATTGCTATTACTTCTTCTTCTCAGTGGATGGAAGCAATTTATCAAAAATATCACGCTGCTACTTGGGAAAAGATTTCTGTTTTGGTTTTTATTTTATTGGCGGTTATAGTTTTAATTGGGATTGAATTACCTCACGGAGAATTAGGCACATTATTTAGTGGTGGTATGATTCCTTTGCTTAATATTTTAGTGGCAATTAAAGTAGCACTTGGTTCATGGGCGGTTATTTTATTATTTATTCGTTATCGGGGATTATTATAATAATTTAATAATTTGTTTTTTTTAATTTAATTAACTATAGTGTCGCTGAAAATGAATTGTAGACAAATTTTTACTTTTCCTTTTTGCCAACTTTGGTTAGGAGATAGAAGTTTACAAGGTACTCCTTCAACAATCCATTTATCTTTTTTATTACGATCTATATGATCACCTAGTCTATGTAAAAATTCTTCAACTTTATAAGTATGATGATTAATTAAAACGTTGTCTTCTTTATTGTCAATTGATAAAACTTCATCGTCGTTAATTGTTCTGTCTATGTTTTCCATTGTTAGTATTAAGTTACTTTGAATAGTTTGTATTGTCTCGCGCAAAGACGCAAAGGCGCAAAGGTAAGCGCGTAAGAAACTTGTGTTTAATTAGGAATGAGAGTTATTTTGATTTATTTCTTGCCGAACATCATCAAGAGAAGAATTTAAATGACTGTGATTTTCATTGTCATTGTTAGAAGTTCCAGTTTTAGTTTTAGGTTCAATTTTGATAACTATTTCCTGGGAGTCAATAATTGGTAAATGATATTCAAATAGGAGCGATCGCAAACAATTATTAATTCCATTGACTGCTTGATTATAATTCTCTATTTTTTGTTCTAGTTCCAGCTTATTTTTTTGATTTAAAGCAATTTTAGCAATAGCTTCTTGTTCCAAAGTTTGCTCTAAAACTGCTCTAGCTTGGGGATAATTTTGTAAAATTTTGTTTGCTTGTTGTTGAGCTACTGGTAATAAATCCCACATTCGGCAGCCCCACAGATGAAATACGAAAGAAATCTCCCAAAAC
>CAYMWC010000147.1:0-14494 GCA_964393695.1 uncultured Pleurocapsa sp. | reverse complement strand
CTAAGGTATGTGCCTATAGAGAACAGCTAGAGTTGTTTTCTCTATGCACCTCAAATTTAGCACTCAGTTAGTATAACAGTCTTTGAGTTTTTTGTGCAAATTATTCTAAAATCTGCAATAAATACCACTAACTATCTATAAAGATATAGATGAAAATATGTTTCTGACGCTTTATCCTTAAGAGAGCGGAGTTATAGTCTTTCTAATTATATTGAATAAAAACGAGTAAAACACGAGGATAATCTGTTAAAAGCTTTACATAAAGCTTATAAAGGGTTAAAAAGACTACTGTAGTCTAATTTTCCAGACAAACAAACATATTTTCCAGCGCAATGCCTAATGCAGAATAATTCTTTGCTCAACTCCCTCAGTCATAAAATAGATGAAGTTGTAATAGGTCAATCAGATCTCGTTAAACAATTACTAGTTGCTTTGCTGAGTGGTGGTCATGTGATTATTGAGGGAGTACCAGGTACAGGTAAAACCTTGATGGTCAAAGTATTATCCCGATTAATTGCTGCGGATTTTCGACGCATTCAATTAACCCCCGATATTCTGCCTTCAGATATTTTAGGCACAAATATTTTTGATCTCAATAGTCGCGATTTTATCCTGAAAAAAGGCCCTGTTTTTACAGAAATTTTATTGGCTGACGAAGTTAATCGTACTCCTCCTAAAACTCAAGCAGCTTTATTAGAGGCAATGGAAGAACAACAAGTTACTTTGGATGGAGAAACTATGTCTCTCCCTTCTCTATTTTGGGTAGTTGCTACGCAAAACTCTTTAGAATTTGAGGGAACATATCCTTTACCCGAAGCCCAACTCGATCGCTTTTTGTTTAAGTTATTAGTAAATTATCCGACTAAAGAGGCCGAAAAACAGATGTTACTCAATACCCAAGCAGGATTTAAAGCCAAAAAACCAGATTTAGATCTGCTCGAAGCGATCGCTACTGTCGATGATATTCTGAGATTACGAGAACAGGTACAAAAGATTCAGGTAGAAGATAATATTTTTGATTATTTACTCAATCTGGTTGAACGCACTCGTCAACATCCTGACTTGATTTTGGGCGCATCACCAAGATCTGCTGTAGCTTGGTTAACTGCTACCAAAGCTAATGCTTATTTATCAGGAAGAGATTATGTTATTCCCGATGATGTGAAAGAAGTCTCTGCACCTTTATTACGCCATCGTCTCCTGCTTAAACCAGAAGCCCAACTTGATAGTGTCAAAATTGACGAGGTGATTGAATCTATACTGAAACAGGTGTCTGTACCAAGATAAGCTGTTAATCATTTAATTTACTTGTTATGACTGACTGGGAGACTGAGTGACTTGGAGACTGGGGGAGAGTTTAAGAGTTTTTTCCTTATAGGAATAATATGCAGTTTGAATGCGTAACAGCTAAGTCAAAAGTCAAAAGTCAAAAAATACTTTCTATGTGGTTGATCAATCTTACAAAGACTGTAACTTGACTACTTTTTAGTTACTATTTCTTATTTCCTATTTCCATTTGCTATTTCCTACTTTTCTTTATTATCCCTCATCCTTCATCATTCATCCCTTATCCTTTTAAAACCATGATTCCTTCCCGACGATGCTATGTACTGTTATCGATAGGTGGTGTAAGTGCTGCGCTGTTGGATACTCTGATTAATCGTCAGGTTAGTTTGAGTTTTTTGCGAATTTATAATTTTGTGTTACTAGTTGCCACTATTGTTGATGCGTCTCAGGTTAAATCTAGTGCGGTTAAGATAACAAGGGAAAAAATAGATCGTCTTTCGGTAGGTAGAGATAACGCGATTAAATTAAAGATTAAATCAGGGAAACAAAAAGTTATCGCTCGCATTCGAGATAGTTTCCCTCAAGAGTTTACTGTAGATCGAAATACTCTAGAAGTTAACTTACCTGCTAATAGCCATGAGGAATTAACTTATATTATCCATCCTAATAGTCGTGGAGAATATGAATGGGGAAATATTCATGTGCGTCAGTTAGGTAAATTGGGTTTAGCTTGGCGAGATTGGCAGATTTCAGCTAAACAAAAAGTTTTGATCTATCCTGATTTAATTGGTTTAAAGGAACTTTCGATCCGTTTAACGATTGAAAATACAGGGACAATGCGTCAAGCACGCCGACTTGGGAATGGTACAGAATTTGCTGAGTTGCGGGAATATCGGACTGGAGAGGACATTCGTTTAATTGACTGGAAAGCTACGGCACGTCGTTATCGCCCTGTAGTCCGAGTTTTAGAACCAGAACAAGAACAAACCCTCTTTATTTTATTAGATCGGGGGCGTTTAATGACTGCTAGGGTGAGTGGTTTAAAACGCTTTGATTGGGGTTTAAATGCGACTTTATCTTTGGCTTTGGCAGGGTTGAGTCGTGGGGATAAAGTCGGGGTGGCAGTATTTGATCGCGATGTTACTACTTGGATACCCCCTGAAAGAGGTAATCATCATTTATCTAAGTTAGTCGATCGCCTGACTCCTATTCAACCTGTATTATTAGAACCAGATTACTTGGGTGCAGTAACTAAAGTCATTACTCAACAAACTCGACGGGCTTTGGTAGTGGTAATCACCGATATCGTGGATGTGACCGCTTCTAGTGAATTACTCAGTGCCATGATTCGTTTAACTCCTCGCTATCTGCCATTTTGTGTAACCCTTAAAGATCCTTTAATAGATCAAATTGCCCATGCTGACACAGATAATACTAAAGACACCTATGCCCGTGCAGTAGCCTTAGATTTATTAGCCCAACGTCAAGTAGTCTTTGCTCAATTAAGACAACAAGGAGTGTTAGTCTTAGATGCACCTTGCGATCGCCTTAGCGAGGAAATAGTTGATCGCTACTTACAATTAAAAGCCCGTAACTTATTATGATATTTGCTAGGTTAAACAGTCTAGGGGTAAATGAACATTAGACCTCAGAATAATCAAAATGATGATTCAGATAATAATGGTCAGGATGGAAATAATGGAGAATTACAAAATATCAATAGCAATCCAGATTCCTGGAATGTACCTAATAGAGCGATAGATAAGATACCAGATGAGTGGGGAGAATCAAAACCCAATAAAAAAAAAGAAGGTTTTAGATGGACTGATCCTGAGAACAAAGGCAATGGAATTAGAATAGATAAAGGAGATCCAAATCATAGATTTGCTAATCAACAAGTCGATCATGTTGTTATAAATTACAACGGAAAAGTTATTGGTCGTGACGGAGAACCTATTAAAGGAAGTATTCGCAATGATGCTGATAATGCTCATATTCCGCTAAGTGAATGGCAAAACTGGCAAAACTGGCATTCACCTTAAACATTTTGGAGATTAAATTAATGACAATACAGTTTGTTGAAATGCGTGAGGAACTTATCGAAACACTTAGAGCATTATCAGATAAAAAATACCAAGAATTAGCTTGGGTTCAAGGACAATTTCCAGAAGGAATTGTGGAAGACAACTTTGACTACGCCGTGCATTTTTTATTTGACGATCACGGTTTTGCAGAAGATCCAGAAGGATTAATAGGATATTGTCTTGTTAATAAGCAAGAAGCAGAACTAATTCGCTCTGTTACTAAATCGATAGATAAATTATTATCTGAATTGGGTAACGATAAATCAGATCTTGAGTATATTTCTTCTCCTTTGTGGGATGACGTTATTGAAACGGCGAAACAAGCATATAAGATTATCAGCAATCAATTTACCCCAGTAAACCATTTGTATTGATATTTTGGTTAAGTAGTAACTTAGATTAAGAGCCAGCAAAAATCAATTCTAAACGCTGCTGCGATCGCTCTAAGGCTGCTTTGGGAGTTTCTTTCCCCAAGAGACTAGCCTCGATCGCCCGACCTAAGTTTTCTGATAATCTTGTATAGTGAGGAATAATGGGACGAGAGTGCGCCCACTGCATTTGTTCTAGAAAGACTTTAATTACAGGGTTAGCAGCGACAAAGTTTTGATATTCCTGACTTTGTTGGGATTTAAGATTAACGGGTAAATAGCCTGTTGCCAATGCCCAAGCGGTTTGAAACTCTTGACTGAGGATATATTCTAAAAATCTTAAACTAGCTTGTTCTCTTTCTGGGGTGGTTTTAAAGACAAATAAATTTTCACCCCCAATTACCGCAGCAGGTTGTTGAGCAACAGGAATAGGAAAAACATCATAATCTATGTTAGTTGTTTTTAATTGAGCCAATGTCCAAGGGCCAGTAATTTGCATCGCCACTTTACCCGCGACAAAGTTATCAATTTCATAACCTCTTTCAGGAGGAGATAAAACAGCTACCTGATCTTGTACCAAATCTGCCCCTAATTGTAAGGCTGCGATCGCACCATCGTTAACTAAATTGGGTTGTCCTTCCTTAAGTAAATCTCCGCCAGCACTATAAATAAAAGGCAGCCAAGTAAACACTGTCCATTCATCTTTCCCAAAAGATAAGAAAATTCCATGTTGATCCAGGCGATCGTCATTATTAGTATCTAGAGTTAGTTTTTTGGCTGTTTGACGTAATTGTGACCAAGTTTGAGGAAGATCAGTAATTCCTGCCTCAGCAAATAGGCTAGGACGATAAAAGATCGCAGCATTGTTAGTAGCAAAAGGAACAGATAAGATATGTCCGTTTAACTCCATCGAGTCAAACATAGCTGGATCAATTTCTGTTTTGATTGCCGAATTATTTAACCAATTTTCTAAAGGTAATAATGCCCCCAATTCTTCTAATTTACCTGTAATTTGCGGGACAAACCAAAGAATATCAGGAGGTTGATTACTAATCGTCGAGGCAAATATTTTTGGTAGTTGAGCATCAGGTTGACCAATATACAAAGTCTCTACTTTCAGATCAGGATTTTCTTGGTTAAACTTGGTAACTAATTCTTGGAAAATATCACGATTTTCAGGTGGGTTAATACCATGCCAAAAAGTTATTTTCGTCACTTCTGGTTGACTTGATTGCCCTAGATTGCTACAACCACCCAGTAAAAGTAAACTCAAAATCCCCAAAGTTATTAAAATTCTGGCACACAGATAATAGTGAAACTTATGATTGTTTTTGGCTAACTGACAATTAAAAACTATGAACATAAATTAACTAAAGTTTAATCGGTTGATTTGATACCAACTCTTACTGACCAGTTAACTATAAAAAAAGAAGCTCAGAAAACATGAAGCAAAAAGCATTTCAACTTGAAGTTTTTCAGATTCTAGAAGATACAAATTATACTAGCTGGTTCAGCAAAATAGACCAAATATTATTGTCTATTTTAATTATTCTAGATATCAGTGCTTTTATTTTAGAAACTTCACCACAGTTAAATCACAATTACTCTTGGCTATTTAATACACCTCTTGCATCAATAGCAGATTAATTTATTTTCCCTTTAACCTTTTCCCTTTTGATAAAGTAGTCAATTAAGATTCGTGCAATAAGTCTAATATTTAGTTGTCAAAATCATGTTTTATTTAAACAGTTTATTTAAATAGTTTAATTTATATTACTTCTGTAAACATAGCTGGAAAAGGTTTAGATAAATTAAAGAATTAAGTCTAAGAAATGTACTCAGAAAAATGTATACTGGATTTGACTGTAGTAAGATATATAAAACAATTAGTAATATTAATTTTTTTATCTCACTATTGTTCGTCTGCATTACTTTTTCAGTAGCGAAATTTCCTAAAGTTATGACAGAGTCAATCAATCAACTAATAGAGCAAGTTAAACATAATTTAACCAATTATCAATCCCAATTAAATGAAATAGAAATAGAGAGTAATAAAGAGACAGAACGAATATTAGCAGCTATCAGAGCAGAAGAAGCAGAAATTAGCTCTTTATTGGATGAATATCGTCATCTAAAACAAAAAAATGAAGTAGAAGCTTTCAAATCATCTTTCAATTATTTAGCTGATTTTAAACAAAGTCTTCTATCCAGAATAAAATCAGGTGTAACCACAGTCAACATTGAACAAATCCCAACAATATCGATCCAAAAAGCCGATAATATTAGCGATTCAGCAATTGCAACCAAGGCAGGAGAAGAAACGCCAAAAAAGTCTAATACTGAGAGTATTGAGTACGATATTCAAGAGGGGGTTGAGAATGAAACCATTATTACTGAGTTAATTGAATTTATCGATCAAATCACTGCTCAAGATTTGGTTAAACTCTACCCTGCTAATGTATCTCGGATAGTACCAGGCTTTAATGTTAATGATACTGTTGTCAAAGACAAATTACTACAGCATTATTATCAACGTAACAAAAATAGTTACAATGCACTAGTTAAACTTTACCAAAAGCCAGAGTTAAAGACTTCAATTACTATTCCCGATATACAATCATTAGCAGCAAAAGATAGAAAATATCACGAATTTCTGAGCAAATATTATCCTAATGCTTTACCTTTCTTCTGGTACTTAGTGAATAGAGAGCCAGACAGCATTAGATATGTTGTCATGGAGTTTGCCGTCGATCATATTATTCAAACTAACACTCTAGATAATAATAATAGCCCCAATGAACTTTCAATTAGCCTCAAAGAGCTATTAACCATGACTAATGGAGTTAGCTTAACTGATTATCTAAGAGATATATTCGTTTGTTTCCATCCTCAAAGAGTTAGTAGTCAAAATAACAGCAAAAACAGATATTTTGATTATATAGACAGTATCATTCGTAAAGAAGCAACTCTAGAGCATTCAAATGTTTTGCAGTTATGGAATTATATGAACAAATCTGGCTATCATGCTGTTGCTTCGGATGATTTTTTTCTAGCAGCCCCCAATAATAGTCAACAAAATGGGAATGGCAACAACAATTTAGCACCTACTAGTCACCATGACATACTTTAACAAAAGTTATAAGTTTTAAGCTGTTTGGAGGAAGCCCTAAAGCACTTATACTGAGCGACTTATAATTAAGAATGTTTAACAAATCTAAGCGCAAATAACAATTATTAACAACTCATATCTTTGAGTCAAATCATTAGGGCTTAAAAGATTAATCTTAATATCGTAACGTCCAATAACAAATATCAGACTTCTAGGGTTCCGATTTAAGTCCAATAACTTAAATGACTGGTTCGAGAGAAGCAAGCTACCATGATTCAGTTTTGTCAGTTTCTCAAGCAAACTATGGTAGTACACGGCGGGAAAAAAGCCCGGGAGGTAAAAACTCCTGGGTTTTTATTTATATGTATGTTCGAATAATATTGATAATTAATTAACTAATAATTATGAGTGAGTCATCCTTTTCAGCCCCCAATAACGATTCCACTGAAGCCCAAAGAGCCTTAGAAAAAGAAAATCGCTTACCATTAACAGGCTGGCAACAAGAAGTAGAACAAGGATTAGAATTGGGTTTAGAAGCCGCTGAGAGTATTCGCGATCGCTCTATTCCCAATTTCTCACGAGGAGAACTACCTCATTATGCAGGAATTAATACCTTCCTCAAAGCTCCCTATCTCGAAGATGTACGTAATGTAGGAAAATACGATGTGGCAATTGTTGGTGTTCCTCATGATTCAGGTACAACCTATCGTCCAGGAACTCGCTTTGGGCCTCAAGGGATCAGAAAGATTTCAGCCCTTTATACTCCCTATAACTTTGAACTGGGAGTAGATTTACGAGAACAGATTACCCTGTGTGATGTGGGGGATATTTTTACTATTCCTGCCAACAACGAAAAATCCTTTGACCAAATTTCTAAAGGAATTGCTCATATTTTTAGATCGGGGGCATTCCCAATTATTCTTGGGGGAGATCATTCCATTGGCTTTCCTACAGTGAGAGGAGTATGTCGCCATCTAGGTGATAAAAAAGTCGGCATCATTCACTTTGATCGCCATGTAGATACTCAAGAGACAGATTTGGACGAAAGAATGCATACCTGTCCTTGGTTTCATGCTACTAATATGGTCAATGCTCCTGCCAAAAACCTAGTTCAATTAGGTATTGGTGGTTGGCAAGTACCCCGTCCTGGAGTCAAAGTCTGTCGAGAAAGAGCGACTAATATTTTGACTGTCACCGATATTACCGAGATGGGCTTAGATGCTGCTGCGGATTTCGCCTTGGAAAAAGCTTTAGACGGTACAGACTGTGTATATATCAGCTTTGATATTGATTGCATTGATGCAGGGTTTGTCCCTGGTACTGGTTGGCCCGAACCTGGAGGCTTAATGCCTCGTGAAGCTTTATATTTACTCAAAAAAATTGTACAAAATGCTCCAGTCTGTGGTCTAGAAGTGGTCGAAGTATCCCCCCCTTATGATATCAGCGATATTACGGCTTTAATGGCAACTCGCGTTATTTGTGACACAATGGCACATTTGGTTTTATCTGGGCAATTGCCCCGTGAGTCGAAACCAGCCTATATCCATGAAGAAGAACAACAAGTAGATTCTCCTTGGCAATAGCTCTGTGAACACTCATTAAGTAATAAGTAATAAGTAATAAGTAATAAGTAATAAGTAATAAAGTCAATCAACAGTCAACAATTATGAGAATTAGTAATTAGTAATCACTAACAATGTACAAACTTTATGATTTTTTACCTTCTGGCAATAGTTACAAAATTCGTTTGCTGTTAAATTTATTGCAAATTCCCTTTGAAAGGATTGATGTCAACATCTTAAATAGAGAAACTCGCACTCCAGAGTTTTTAGCCAAAAATCCCAACGGTAAAATTCCCTTACTCGAAATTGCTCCAGATAAATTTTTAGCTGAATCAAATGCAATTTTATATTATCTCAGCCAAGGAACAGATTTTTTTCCCTCAGACAGCTACACCCAGGCACAAGTAATGCAATGGTTATTTTTTGAACAGTATAGTCATGAACCTTTTATTGCTACTGCTCGTTACTGGATTAGTATTCTTAAGCAAGCCGAACAACATCAAGAACAACTGCAACACAAACACAGAATCGGCAATGCTGCTCTTAAAGTTATGGAACAGCATCTAAGTCAAAATGATTTTTTTGTCGGCTCGACTTATACCATTGCTGATATTGCTCTTTATGCCTATACTCATGTGGCAGGCGAAGGAGGCTTTGATCTCAATCAATTTCCTGCCATTCTTGCTTGGTTTAAACGCATCGAAGCCCATCCAAAGCACGTACTCATCACCGATTCCTAAATTTTTTGTTCCTCATCCTTAATCCTTCATCCCTCATCCGTTTAAAGTTATGCACGAAACCGATATGACTAAAGCTTTAATCTTAACCATGCAAGATTGGTATAGAGTGCAGCCAGATAAACTTCAAATAGAGAAAATTCATTTGATTGTCGGAGAGTTTACCTGTGTTGAACCTATGAGTCTAAAATTTGCTTTTGAAATCCAAACTCGTAATACCTTTTTGGAAGGAGTGGAACTAATAATTAAAGATATTCCCTTAATTGCTTTTTGTCATACTTGTCAACAAGAATACCAACCAATAATTGGGCTGCAATATAGTTGTCCCGACTGTCAAGCACCGATGGAAGATATTAGATCTGGACGAGAACTAAAAATAGATCATATTGAATATTCGACTGTTGGAAAGCAAGTAATGAGTAATCAGTAATCAATTTCCTCATCTTTCATCCTTTATCCCTCATCCTTTAAAGTTATGCACCAAACATTTAACGCTGCTATGGAACTCAATCTGCTTCACGCTAACCAAGAAGGAGCAGATCATAATCGCGCTCATTTCGATAGATGGGGTATTACCTGTCTCAATATTATGAGTAGCCCAGGAGCAGGTAAAACTGTGTTGTTAGAAAAAACCTTGGCTGCACTGCAAGATAAGCTAAGTATAGCAGTGATTGAAGGGGACATGACTACAGAATTGGATGCCGAGCGCTTGCGCCAGTATAATGTTCCTGTAATTTCTATTAATACTGGCCGTTCTTGTCATTTGGATTCTCAAATGGTGGCAGGAGGAATTCATACTTTAAAGCAACAATATGATCCTCAAGCTATTGATTTAGTTTTAGTCGAAAATGTCGGTAATTTAGTTTGTCCTGCGGAATTTGAAGTGGGAGAACACGCCAAAGTGGCTTTATTAAGTGTTACCGAAGGTGAAGACAAACCTTTGAAGTACCCTGTCATGTTTCAGGAAGCAGATTGTTTGTTAATTACTAAGATTGATCTTGCTCCTTATCTTGATATCAATTTAGATGATATTGCCAATAATGTGCGTCAAATGAACCCAGATGTAACTATTTTTTCAGTATCTGCTAAAACAGAAATTGGTTTGGATTTGTGGTTTGATTGGCTATTAACTCAAGTACATTCATAAGCACTTAATAGTAGTATTTTGTAAATAACTATTAGTTAAAAATAGTTTAATAAAAATCAATAATTCATAATCATTAAAAACTACAAATAATATAAATGAATAGAAGAAAATTAATATCATTAATTAGCGTATTTTGCCTCAGTTTAGTATTAACTATTAGCTGTTCTCAAGCTCCTCAATCCTCGGATTCAGGCACGACAACTACAAACCCTGAAGAAGAAGCAATAGTTATCGGCTATAGTAATTGGGCTGGTTGGTGGCCCTGGGCGATCGCTGAACAAGAAGGATTATTTACTAAAAATAATGTTAACGTTCAAATGAAATGGTTTGACGGCTATTTAGAGTCAATGGAAGCTTTGGCTGCTGGGCAACTAGATGGTAACTGTCAAACTCTCAACGATACAATTTCCTTGGCAGAAAACGCAGTTAATGGCGAAGTAGCAATTTTAGTGAATGATAATTCCGCAGGTAATGACAAGATTATTGTTACTAAAGATATTAATAAAATTGAAGATTTAAGAGGCAAAAAAGTTGCAGTTGAAGAAGGAGTTGTAGACGATTTTTTGCTCACTTTAGCCTTAGAATCTAAAGGTATGAGTAGAGAAGATGTAGAAATTGTACCTCTAGAAACTGGTGCTGCTGCTGCTGCTTTTGCTGCGGGACAAGTTGATGCAGTTGGTGCTTTTCCACCTTTCTGGTTAACTGCTCTTAAACGAGAAGGTTCTAAAGAATTAATTTCTTCTAAAGAATTTCCTGGAGCAATTCCTGATTTATTAGTAGTAACTCAGAAACTAATTAATGAACAACCAGATAAAGCTCAAGCTTTAGTTAATACTTGGTTTGATGTGATGGATTTTATGGCAAAAAATCCTGAAAAAGCCGATCAAATTATGGCAGAAAGAGCAGGGGTTACAGTTGAAGAATTGCAGTTATTTAAAGAAGGAACAAAAGTATTTACTATTCAGGAAAATCTGGAAGCTTTTAAAGATGGTAATAGTATGAAACATATGCCCTTTGCTGCTGAGAGAATGTCTAAGTTTATGGTAGAAGTTGGCTTTATCCCTGAAGCACCAGATTTAACCAAGATTTTAGATGATCAATTTGTACAAGCCTATGCGAAATCTGTTCAATAATTCCTGAGTAGAAAATATCTCTGGCATAAGTTTTTAGGGCGTTGCTGATTTAAAATATAGCAGTCGCCAAGACCGTTAGGACATTTCACCGTTTTCTCTTTCCTTTAAACCATAATTTGTGATGTCCTAACTAATATGTCCGTTGCTATATGAAACCGATGAGTAAACTGTTCGTAGCTAGAACGGGCATTTCGCAGGTTGACGAATAAAGGTAGAGTATTAATATGAAGAGTTTAAATAAGCTATTGTGGAGATACAAGTAAAAAATTTAGACCACTTAGGTTTAGAAAAGCGACTAACAAAACAACTCAAAGCAGCCAAAAGCGAACTCAAGTCACTGATGCAGCAAGATTTTGCTGGCGCTGCCGATGCTCAACAAGCTGCGGACAAACTAAGTAACAGTTGGAAATATCATTCTTTGGAATCAGTCGAAATTCAGCAAATCGCTCACTACAATCAGGCAGGAAGACCGACTAAAAATCAATCTCCCGAAGCACTAACTTACCGTGTCACTGCTCAAGTTATTCCTGTAGGAGAAGTCATTGAGATTGCTACAAGACGAGCAGGAAGATTTATTTTAGCGACTAACGTTACAGATGAAGATGCTTTATCGAATGATGAAGTGTTACTTGAATACAAAGTACAGCAAAGTTCCGACAGAGGCTTCCGTTTTTTGAAAGATCCCTTATTTTTTACTTCAAGTGTTTTTTTGAATACGCCTCCGAGAGTGGCAGCCTTGGCAATGGTCATGGGTTTATGTTGGCAGGTTTATACTCTCGGTCAACGGCAGTTAAGACAAGCATTAGCTGATGCTCAAGAAACTATTCCTAATCAACTTAAAAAACCTACTGCCACTCCTACTTTAAGATTGGTTTTTCAGTGTTTTCAGGCTGTTCATCTGGTTCATCTCAATTATCAGCCACAAGTTTCTAATCTCACCGATGTTCGTCTGTGGATTTTAGGCTTTTTTGGGAACCCTTGCCAAAAATATTATTTAATTTGTTAACCTACCTGCGAAATGCCCGTTCCAATGCCAAGCTCAAGCTATGTTTTATTTGACTGATGTTTAAAAGATTAGCTTTAGATACAGCAACAATCGCCTAAAAAGATCTCAAATGGGTTCTATAGAAATTCTAAATGTATCATGAAATTTATTGTTCATGTTCCCAGTTCTCTAGAGAAAATAAAATGCTTAAGTTGAAAACTCATTCTCCCAAAGTTACTAATAATTCCTTAAAAGTTAATAATTCTAGTTTAAAACCTACTACTTTCTGGCGTATCGCTGAAGATATTCCTCAGTCTTTAGCTTGGGGATTAATGAGTTGTTCGCTTCTAATTCCTTTATTTACTTGGTTTTTAGTAACAAAGTATGCAGGTATTAACTCGATTTTCTTACCATCGCCAGGGGATGTAATCAGCGCGATCGCGCAATTATGGTCATCAGGTTATTTATTTACTGATACAATTACTAGCTTTACCAGAGTTAGTATCGGATTTTTATTATCCGCTATAATTGCTGTTCCTTTGGGAATTTTAATAGGAACTTTTGCGAGTATTCGGGCTTTATTTGAACCAATTATTGGTATTCTACGCTATATGCCAGCCCCAGCTTTTATTCCTTTATTAATTATTTATTTAGGTATTGAAGAAGCACCTAAAATTATGCTGATCTTTATTGGTACATTATTTTTTAATGTGTTGATGATTATGGACAGCGTTAAATTTGTCCCACAAGACTTGATTGAAACAACTTATACTTTGGGTGGTAAACGCTCCCAAGTATTATTAGAAGTAATTACTCCCTATATTGTTCCACGTATTATCGATACATTTAGAGTCAATATGGCAGCTTCTTGGAACTTAGTAGTTGTGGCAGAATTAATGGCAGCAAGTGAAGGTTTAGGTAAAAGAATTTTATTAGCACAAAAATTTTTAAAGACTGATGAAATTTTTGCCTGTTTAATTATTCTAGGTTTAATTGGTTTTGTTCTGGATTTATGCTTTCGCTTATTAGTAAGATTTACTTGTAAATGGGCATTTTGAATCAGTCATCAGTCATCAGTCATCAGTCATCAGTCATCAGTAAGCAAAGAAGCCAACTAACCACTAACTACTAACCACTATCAGTAATCAGTAATGCATTTAGAAATATCTAATTTAGACAAGCAATTTAAAACCAAAAAAAGAACTATAGTTGCTCTTAAAGATATCAATATGCACATAGAGACAGGGGAATTTGTCTGTGCGGTGGGGGCTTCTGGTTCAGGTAAATCAACTCTTTTAAGGTTAATTGCTGGTTTAGATACTCCTACGTCGGGAGAAATTACTGTCGATGGACAGCCAGTTACAGCACCAGGTTCAGATCGGGGTATGGTATTCCAAAAATATACTCTTTATCCTTGGATGAGTGTCCAGAAAAATGTGGAGTTTGGATTAAAACTTCTGGGTATCTCTGCTAACAAACGTCGAGAAGTAGCTTCTTATTATTTAGATATAGTTGGGTTAGCTAACTTTGCCAAATCCTTACCCAGAGAACTATCAGGAGGAATGAAACAGCGAGTAGCGATCGCTCGTGCTTTAGCCACAAACCCAAAAATTTTATTGATGGATGAACCATTTGGGGCGTTAGATATTCAAACTAAAGAAAATATGCAGCAATTTCTCCTAGAAGTTTGGGGTAAAACAGGCTGTACGATTTTGATGATTACTCATGATGTCACAGAAGCTGTATTTCTCTCTCAAAGAATTTATGTTCTTTCAACCCAACCAGGTACAATTGAGCGAGAATATCAGATTAATCTCCCCAGCGATAAGCCTAACGGCATGGCTTCGCTACGCCATTATCATATTAAACGTCAGCCAGCCTTCCATCAACAGGTGGACGAAATTACTGACTTACTGAGGAATATATAAAAATCAAGAGGATAAGCTGTCAGGTATTTAATTTGTTGCTTGAGATTGACGGGGTGACGAGGTGATAAGCTGTTAATCATTTAATTTACTTGTTATGACTGACTGGGAGACTGAGTGATACTAAATCCTGTTCTCATAGGTCACTTTAAGGTGA
>CAYMWC010000146.1:0-14547 GCA_964393695.1 uncultured Pleurocapsa sp. | reverse complement strand
TTAGAAGCATCAATAGTAACTGTGCCTGCGTTTCCTTGGGCAAAAGTACTCGAAGATACCGTACCACCATTAGTTAAATTAAGATTGGCTGTAGTAATGTTAACTTCACCTGCATTCCCTACTGCGCCACTACTTACATTACTAGAAATACCACTAACAGTTGGCGCGTCATCAGGATCTTCACCATCAATCGAAATAGTATCTGAGGCTTTAATAGTAACTGTTCCTGCATTTCCTTGGGCAAAAGTACTAGAAGATACACTACCACCATTAGTTAGATTGAGATTGGCTGTAGTAATATCAACTTCACCTGCATCGCCTACTGCTTCACCTTCAACATTACTAAAAATACCACCATCAATCGACGAAATAATATCCGAAGCATTAACAGTAATATTTCCTGCATTTCCCTTAGCCAAAGTAGTCGTACTGATTGATGAACCTTCTATTAATTCCAGCGAGCCAGTATTAATATTGATATCACCACTATTACCCTCTGCTCCACTATTAACTTCATTCTCTATAAAGCTTTGTCCAGTTAAATTTATTACTCCAGTCGCATTAAGATTAATATCTCCTGCTTGAGCATCGGCAAAACCAGAATCTTCTGTGATACCACCTTGTAATAAACTGCCATTTAACTCTATATTATTGCCATTCAAATTAATAGTCCCAGCTGCACCGTCATTGCTAAACGCAACAGAAACAACAGAATTATCTAAAGAGATATTTCCTCTAGCCACATTTTCAGGAAAATTTAAATTGCCATTTTCATTAATATTGACAGTTCCCGAAGTCTGTAAACCTCCCAGTGCTACATTGCCTCCAATTGCTAATATTAATGCATTGTCAAGCTTAATGTTTCCACCGATTAAGTTGAGACTTTGACCTTCTCTAACACCTAGAGCAGGAACATCAGCTAGGTCGGTAGCATTTTCATTACCAATCAGTGTAATATCCTCTGGATTATTTCTTAAATTCAAACCAATAGGAGCGTTAATAGTCAGTATGGGTTGATTTAAATTATCGACTGCGCTAAATTCCCCATCTTCAAACAAAATACTATCCGCAGTACTACCATAAAACGAACCACCAATATTTAAAAATGCACCTTGACCAAAAATAATCCCCGCAGGGTTGATCAAAAATAGGTTGGCACTTCCCTGCGCCTCGATTAAACCATTGATCTGGGAAACATTTCCCCCTGTAACCCGAGATAAGATATTGCTGACATCTACAGCGTTATTAAAAACCGCTTCTCCACCACTAGGGACAGAAAATTCTCCAAAACTATGAAACAGATTACCTCCGCTTCTCGTACCTGCATTAATTTCAAAACTATTGCCATTAGCATCAACTATAGTTCCAGTTGTGCCATCTGAAGTAACTTGGGCTGAAGCGGAATTGCTGTGAAGTAAATTTGTAGCAAGAAAAACAGCCAAGGATAAAGGAAGAGAAAAGCGCGTTTTCAACTCAAGACTCCCTAATATTGATTTAAGTGGTTAATTTTTATTAGAAGTATTATACGTGTAGAATATGTTGCAGGTTAGCTACATTTCAGGTTTTTTTTAGATTGTGTTTACAAGGAAGAAAGATAAAATATTAATTAATTAAAATTGGCTACAATTTCTTGATTAACTTTAAGATAACCTTGTTCAATAACTTGAAAATGTTCTTTTAACTGCTGATGAGTCTTCGGTAAAGCATGAAAGGGAATAGACGGATAAAGATGATGTTCAGCATGAAAGGGCATATTCCACATTAAAAATTTAATGGGCAACCAAGTTAAAGTGGTGCGAGTATTAGTGAAAGGATTATTGTCATTACTGCATCCTGTATGTTCGGCTAGTAGAATTAAACGTAAAATTGGCTGTCCTATGGCTAAAGGTAATAACCAGTAGATGATAAACCAAGGTTGACGGAAAATGAAAGAAAAAGCGATCGCAATTCCATAAACAACCAGTTGTAAACGAGTTGATTTGGTTACTTCATCTCTAGCCTTTTCGGCAATATAGGGCATATTATCTAGCTTACCTGTAGCTACTCGATAATGAGTCTTAAATTTGCCCAACCACCAGTTATAACCGCTAATTTCTAATAAATATTCTTTAAAATTACTGGGTTTAGGATCTTCTAATTCGGGATCTTTGCCTGGAATCTGGGTATAACGATGATGCCATTTGTGATAGCGACGATAGAAAGTACTGTTGTAACCAGATAATACTCCTGCCCACCAAGCTACCAGATCATTGAAACGTTTATTAGCAAAAGCTGTACGATGACAACACTCATGTAGAGGGGCAAACATGGTAGCTAAACTACAACCATAGATAAGTAACCCTGGTAGCTTAAGCAGCCAGTTGTCTGTAGTTGTCCATGAATAACCACTAATTGCTATCACGGTAATATGTCCTGCTAATTGAATTAATCCTCGCCCGTTGTCACGATTATTGAGTGTGTTTAATTCCTGAACATTGAGAATTTGTCCCAATTTAGCTGTTGATGTTACCTGGCTATCCATGATTTAATTTCTCTTTGACCTTTTAAACCTTTGAATTAGCTGTAAGCCATAAGCTGTAAGCTTTTAAATTAGCTTGCTACTAGTGCAACAAGATTGTTTTGAGGAATAGTGGAGTTATTGGAGTATTGGGGTATTGAGAATTTGACTCTTACATTTTTCCATCCTCTCTACTTCTCTACCTCACCACCTCTCTACTCCTCAATTTTGATTTTCTAATAAACTTGTTATGACAAGTAGACTTAAATTCAATTGTAGCAACTTGTTATAATAAGTTAGTAGCTAATGTGACCAATTAAATTGATTTGATCCCAAATCCGATTCTAAAAACCTACTTCCAGGGTGCAAGCCTTGCGCCCCTACCTAGATATACCAAATTTTCAAATGCTGTATGGCAAGTCAGCAAAAACCAACTCCACTTCATTTAGATATTTCTCAACAGATATATCAGCGCATTATCACAGATGATTACTCACCAGGGGACAAGTTACCTAGTGAAAGAGAATTAATCTCACAATTCCAGGTAAGTCGGATTACGATTAGAAAAGCGATCGCTAATTTAGTTAAACAAGGTTTAGTTATTACTCATCAGGGAAAAGGGGTATTTGTCACTGAAAAGCGCAAAGTAACCTATACTCTTTCCAATCCCTTGACATTTTTGGCAGATGATTTAGCTAATCAGGGTATTGAACTATCGTTGCAAAATATAATCTTTAAACCTGTTACAGCACCAGCAGACATTCAAGCTATTCTGGAACTTTCCAAGCATCAACCGACTGCTTATCTTCAGAAAAAACTTTTACTGATCAATCATGTTCCTGGATGCGTAGATATTACCTATATCCTGCCTGACATCGCTCAAAAATTGGCAGCCGAATTGCAACAAAACATGACTTTTCCAGTCTTAGAAGCAAATAATATACCTGTTGAGCGAGTGGAGGCAATTATTGAATGTACCAATGCCAACTTAGAACTAAGCGAATACCTAGATGTGCCGTTAGGTCATCCTTTACTGGTTTATCGTCATACTGCCTATACAACTAATAATCGTCCTGTAGTTCATGGAGAATCAATTTCGCGAGGCGATCGCTTTTGTTATGCTGTCAGTCAATATCCAACTGTGACAAGTTAATATAGTACGTTGTTTGTCAATCGGTTTTCGGTTTTTAGCTATTAGCTTTTAGCTTTTAGATAAATGCATAAAAATTTTTTACCGACGTATTAGATATAAAGTCAAAAGTTAAAAATTAAAACTTTTACACTTATTAGGTCTAGAAACATGAAAAATACTTTAAGTTTAATTAGTTTAAGCATTATATCTTTATTTCCCATAGCTGCATTTGCTCAAAGCAGTAACGTCAGTGTTCAACAATCGAGCAATTCCGCTACCGCAGTTGGAGGCAACAATGTCATTATCCAGAGAAATGACCAAAGTAATATCCAAAACAATCTCGGAATTGGTTATGGTTCTACTCCTGGTGTACAACAATCAGTTCAACAATCCCATAACGAAGCAGCAGCCATTGGCAATAACAATGTAATTCAACAACATAGCCAACAACAAAATGTACAGAATCGATTAGGGATTAACGGCTTTCCTCACCCCTATTTCGGTCAATAGAACTTAGGAAGTAGGAAGTAACGAGTAACGAGTAACAAATCAATCCTAAAGCAAGCGTGCCTAGTAATCAGTAATCAGTAATCAGTAATCAGTAATCAGTAATCAGTAATCAAACTTAAGTAACCATATTGGTATAGCTTTCTGTTTCTGATTGAGGTTTAGCGAAGATCATTCTGCCAGCGGAGGTTTGCAAGGATGATGTTACCACTACTTGTATTTCTCCCCCAACGCGATCGCTACCTTCCTCTACAACCACCATTGTGCCGTCTTCTAGGTAGCCAATTCCCTGTTCAGGTTCTTTACCCTGTTTTAAGATTTTAAGCTCTAGATTATCCCCAGGGAGGTAGATTGGACGTAAGGAACGAGCGAGATCGTTAATATTGAGAATTTGAACTTTTTGCAGGTTAGCAACTTTACTGAGATTGTAATCGTTGGTTAAAAGAGTGCCGTTAATTTCAAGTGCCAGTCGAACTAGCTTGGCATCGACAGTTTCAATGTCTTCATAATCTGCTTTATTAATCACAATGCGATCGGGATATTCTTCCTGCATTTGATTGAGAATATCCAAACCTCTCCTACCACGAATCCGTTTTTGGGAATTACTAGCATCGGCTAAATTTTGTAACTCTTGAAGCACAAATTGAGGAATTAATACTTGTCCTTCCAAAAAGCCCGTTTTGAGTAGTTCTTCGACTCGACCATCGATAATGCAGCTAGTATCGAGAATTTTAGTCGGCATTGCTTCTAAAGTCCCTTCTGCTACTAACATCGACTCAATACTGTTGGGATTGATTAACCGTAAAAAAGTGCGTCCGTGAGTATCAGCTAAACTAATACCAAGATAAGAAAACATTACGCTTCCTAATACTGCCACAGTAGGTTTGAAAAAGCTCAATTCTTTGGGAATAGGTAACAAAAACATTGGTGCTAGCATTAAGTTGGCGACTAATAATCCCATGACTAGTCCGATCGCCCGAGTGATGATTACCTCAATTTTAGTGTTACTAACTTGTCTTTCTAAACGACGATAGGTAGTTTGTACTGCCACGCCGATACCCAAACCGATAATCGCAGCAAATCCAGCAATTACAAAGCGTAACGCTTCAATATTGGATACTCCTTCTAAGATATCGGCAGGTAATAACTGTAATCCATCAAAACCGATGTTTACGGCAGCGATGATGCAAATAATAATGATGATGGCATCAACCATTGTTTTAGTTGAATATTATGATAATGGATGTATTTCTTCTTTACTGTAATAAATTCTTGGTAATAGTGTAAAAAATTCCGAGTAGTTCTTAATAATGACCTGATTAATTTTCTCATAAAGCCTTAATTATCAAAATCAGGAGAGAGGTTTGATTTTACTGTCAATCAAAGACATAAATGAGCCTTTATCAATCATAATCAACACAATTATTTAGGTGTTGCAATATTCAGTAATGACTAACAATATATCTGCAAGTCAATCTAATTTTAGTTCTGATACCATAGCTCAGACAAGCTCATCAATCCCTACATCTGCTTATATTCATATTCCTTTTTGTCGTCGTCGCTGTTATTACTGTGATTTCCCGATTTCTGTAGTGGGAGATCGAGGCGGAAAGTCGGCAGCAACAATGATTGAAGATTATATTGCAGCCTTAATACAAGATATTCAGTTAACAGCAGTCACTAAACAACCCTTACAAACTATCTTTTTTGGTGGTGGCACGCCTTCTCTCTTATCTTCTGCACAACTAACTCAAATTATCCAGGCGATCGCTTGCCATTTTGGACTTGCAAATAATCCCGAAATCTCTATAGAAATCGATCCTGGGACTTTTGATCGTGATAAATTGCAAGGCTATCTGGATGCAGGGGTAAATCGCCTTAGTTTGGGAGTGCAAACCTTTGATGAGGAATTACTAAAGGTCTGTGGGCGATCGCATACCTTAGCTGAGGTTATGGAAGCTGTGGCGATAATCAAACAGCTAGAAATTGCTAACTTTAGTTTAGATTTAATTACAGGCTTACCCCATCAAACTTTAGAACATTGTCAAACATCTTTAGAACAAGCGATTGCGATCGCGCCCCAACATCTCTCTTGCTATGATTTAGTACTTGAACCTGTTACTGCCTTTGGCAAGCAATATCAACCAGGTAAAACTCCGCTACCGAGCGATCGTGACACGGCGGAAATGTATCGCCTCACCCGTAATATTCTGACCGCTAAAGGATACCAACACTACGAAATATCTAATTATGCCCAACCAAATTATCAATGTCGCCACAATCGAGTTTACTGGGAAAACCAACCCTATTATGGTTTTGGTATGGGGGCAGCTAGCTATGTAGCTGGTAAAAGATTTAATCGTCCTCGCACTCGCCGAGAATACTATGCTTGGCTTAAAGCTGGGGCAATTATTGATGTTCCAGAAATATCGCCGACGGATTATGTATTGGAAACCTTAATGCTAGGTTTACGTTTAGCAGCAGGTATAGATTTAGGACAATTTAATCAAAATACCTTACAAGCAATTTTGTCTTGTTTACAGCCTTTTTATAGTCAAGGATGGGTTGAGATCCTCAATGATCATGGTAAACCCATTACTTTAGAAGATTTAAGCGAACATAAAGCACTATCTCATTTAGCAAGTAGATTACGTCTTCAAGACCCTGAAGGATTCCTTTTTTCTAACACGATACTGGCTGCTTTATTTGAGAAATTAGCCTAAACTCTAACAATATAGTGTGATGAAAATCACTTCAATCACTGATCAAAATCACAGCTTTTATTTAAAAAATCGCCTATAAATTAATGAGCAACGGAAGTATCCAAGGCAAGGAAAAGCCTCTAAAACCTACTCTCTAACTGTAACGGATGTTGGCTTATGGGTTCTGCTTATAAGCTGGCATCTCCTTAAGCCGATACAGTCATCAGTCATCAGTCATCAGTCATCAGTTACCGATAACTAACAACTAACAACTAATAAAAGATAAAATAACTAAGAACAAGGATTACTTAATTACTAAAATTAGTTGGAGCAAGAGGGAGTGGTAGTCAAGCCAGAATGGTTGCGAGTTAAAGCCCCACAATTAGAACGGGTGGGTAGTGTTAAAGAGATTTTGCGTGATTTAGCTTTAAATACTGTCTGTGAAGAAGCATCTTGTCCTAATATCGGTGAATGTTTTGCTGTTGGCACGGCGACTTTTTTAATTATGGGCCCTGCCTGTACTCGTGCTTGTCCCTATTGTGATATTGATTTTGAGAAAAAACCTAAAGCTCTTGATCCCCAAGAGCCAATTCAGTTAGCCGAAGCTGTACGTCGTCTGCAACTGAACCATGTGGTGATCACTTCTGTTAATCGTGATGATCTACCTGATGAGGGTGCGTCCCAATTTGTACGCTGCATTGAAGAGATACGAAAAGTTTCCCCTCAAACTACGATTGAGTTATTGATCCCCGACTTATGTGGTAATTGGTCAGCTTTAGAAACCATTTTGTCTGCCCAACCCGATGTACTTAATCACAATACAGAAACAATTCCCCGACTATATAAAAGAGTACGTCCTCAAGGAGATTATCAGCGATCGCTCGAATTATTAAAACGTACCAGGGCGATCGCTCCTTGGGTGTATACTAAATCTGGCATCATGGTTGGCTTAGGAGAAACTGATGCTGAAATACGGAAAGTAATTCAAAACTTACGAGATGTAGACTGCGATATTTTGACTATTGGGCAGTATCTCCAACCTTCCCAGAAACACTTAGGTGTCAAAGAGTTTATCACTCCTGAACAATTTAAGGCGTGGCAGGAATTTGGTGAATCTATTGGTTTTTTACAGGTAGTCTCCAGTCCTCTAACTCGTAGTTCTTATCATGCAGAACAAGTTCGAGCTTTAATGCAACTTTATCCGCGACGAAAAGCATAATTTGGTCTTGCATCATCGTGGAATAGTTAAGTTTGTGGAGACTATGAGACTGGGAGACTGGGGGAAATATTAATCTTTTGAGATTGCTATAGATAAATATGCAGATAGGGTTTATTATCAAGGTTTTATTGCTGTCTACAGGGCTATCTTACCTAATTAAATATGGAGGTCAGCAAATACCAACCCAGCCGACAAATAGCTTGGCACTGATTATTGTCCTGTTGCCATCAGTAATTATGGGGTTGGTTTTAGGCAGACAATATCAAAATGTCGTCAGTAAGCGAGAAAATTCCGATGAAATCAATTGATAACATTCGCAGCTAGAAGCTCGCAGTTTCTCTTGAGAGAGAATAGAGATCGCGCCTCGTTTATATTTAATAATACCTGCTTGTTGAAACTTATGGGCTACTTCTGATACACCAGTACGACGTACTCCTAACATCTGAGAAATAAATTCTTGAGTTAACTGAAATTCGTCTTTCTGGATGCTGTCTCGTACCGTTAATAGCCAGCGAGCAAATCGCTGCTCGACATTATGATAACGATTACAAGCAGCAATCTGACCCAACTCAATTATTCGAGCCTGAACATAACGCATTAAAAGACGCTTTAATTCTTCATGACGGTTTAACTCTTTTTGTAGCTGACGTGCACAAATTCTGTATCCACCGTCACCTACCTGGACTATAGCAGCAGAATTAGTATAGCCCGTATCCAAGATGATTGGCAGCCCTACCATGCCTTCATTGCCGATGACTCCAATCTCTGTGGTTGAGCCATTTTCCATAATTGCTACGGTAGAAACAATTGAGTGAGAGGGAAAATAAGCATACTCATATTCTTCCCCAGGATGATAAAGAATTTGATGTTGAGGAAGATCTACTGCTTGTAAATGAGGACAAAGACGTTGATACGCCTCGTTCGGTATCGCAGCTAATAGACGATTAATTGGCTTATTTGTATCAGGTATAGACAAAGTTTAGGGTAGCTAAAATTGGACTATGATTAGTTGAAAAAATATATATCAAACACTTTGCCAATAAGACTTTGACAACTTCGATTTATTATTTAAAATCCAACCAAATCTTAATCTAAAGATACTAATAATTATACTTATGTTGTGTCCGTTGGCGGACATAAGCAAAAGAAAAAATGATATGCAGTTTAAATGCGCTTTAGCTTACCAAGAAAAACTTTGGCAATGAGGTATACAGTTTTTTATTCCCAACCTGTTGAGTTATCTATTGGGGTTACTCGGTTGCAGATTGAGAGCGAGATAGCTGTTCAAGTCGTTGAGCAAGCCATACCTTAATAATTGACTGACGGGTAACACCTAATCGTTTCGCTTCACGATCTAATGCTTCAATCATCCAGGTTGGAAAATCAACGTTGACTCGTTTCTGTTCATGTCCAGGACGTTTGGCTTGGGAAAGATCTAAAAACTCGGTGATTTCTTCCCCCCGATCAAATTTGACATCAAATTCTGTTGCTTTCATAAATGGCTACCTCTTCTTTTCTGGCTCGTCGGAGTGAGATAATTCTTACTCGGTTTTCTCGATAAGTAATGATGGCTGACAAAGCACTAATCTTTGATAATCTGATAACACTCGCAAGCAATTAGTTCCAAGGCTTCGCGGTCTAAAATTCTAATCTGCCCTCGATTGTAGTCAATAATTCCCTCTTGTTGAATTTCTCTAGCGACTTCTGTTACTCCCGTGCGACGCACCCCCAGCATTCGAGAGAGTAATTGCTGAGTCATGATAAGTGTTTCAGACTCAAGACGGTCATCGAGCATCATTAACCAACGAGCCGTTCGCTGTTTGACTGTATGATGATTGTTACAGGCAGCACATTGACTCACTTGATTAAACAATTTTAAGTAGTAATTTAGTAGTATTTTTTGTAGGGACTTGCTTTGATCGAATTTTACTCGCAGCACCGCCACATCCATTCGCAGGGCTGCACCTTTGACCTGCACCGTAGCACGACTACTGCTTAACACTCCATCTCCCAAAAATTGTGGTGTACCAACCATTCCTTCTTTGCCAATTAGCCCAATTTCTGTAGACGAGCCGTCCTGCATTTCCGATATTAAAGACACTACTCCCTCAGTAGGGAAATATACTGATTCTATTTTTTGATTAGCTTCTAAAAGAATTTCATCGAGGAAAAGTTCAACTGGTTCGAGGCAATCTCTTAAACGTCGATATTCTTGTTGAGGTAACGCTGACAGTATCTGATTGCTTATAGGTTCAGTCAATATGTCGGAAACTTAATTTTCCTACTAAATTTGTTTATAAAGTCAGAAGTCACTTCATTTATCATTTAACATTTATCAACGAGGTTCAATGTTTAATGAAGCGTAAAAGTTATAATTATAATACTTGACAATTCCTATTCAACTAAAAATGAAATTAAACGTTACTGACTATTATACGATTTTAAACGATCGCATATTTTGGTTGCTTGACCTGAAAATTTTAGATGGTCAAAAAGTTGGGTAATTATTTCAGGATCATTAACATATAGCAGTTTAGCTTTTTCAATCCCTGATAAGATCATTGTAAAAACAACAGGAATAGAACAAATAGTCAGATCTGACTTGAGCAGATGATATGTATTTAACCGATCTAGTCCACCAGGCTCAGGTATGATCAGATTCAGCATAATTATATCTGGTTGTTCTAATTGTGCTAGTGGGATCGCCTCTTTTTCATCTGAAGCTGTTAAAACTTGCCAATCAGTACAACTATCAAAAGTAGATTTAATATAATTGATAAATTTATCGCTATCATCAATAACTAAAATAGACTTCTTAATCATGATTATCTTTGTTGAATATAAAAAAACTTTATTTTTCGACGGAATTTAATCGCACTCATATAGCAATGTAGAGCTATACAAAAATCTCCATCATCAAAATTCAACGTAGCTAATTCAAAAGTAGCTATAGTCTTCCAAGACTTCGCTTAATTGAGGTGATAGTTGGTCAATGTCAAAAGGCTTAACAATTACTTTCACATTTTTAGGAATTTGTAATTTAAGTATTCTCCCGATAGGCTCGATAGCTGTCATAAACATAATCGGAATCAAACAAGTAGTTATATCCAACTTAAGTAATTCATAAACATCTAATCCATTGAGGTCGGGCATTACTATATCCAGCAAGATTATATCTGGTAGATCTGACTGTGCTATGGCAATTCCCTCTCTTCCATTAGAAGCTGTTACAACCTGCCACTCGGTTTCATATTCGAGAACAGACTTAACCAAGCTGATGCAATCATCATTGTCATCGATAACTAAAATACATTTAGAAGTCATGACTTAATTAGATCCTCATCTAATATTTTGATTTACACGCAAATTGAAAATTTTTACCTATGTGGCTCGTAAGGTGGGCATTTTCCGCCTATCCATATCAAGGTGAACAGATAAACTGGTATTGATTTATGGATATCTCAACGGTTATCAGTTGAAATTGAGGAGTGAGAATTTGAGTCTGATCATTTTTTTTGGAGAAAGATGAGAGCCAAATTTGTGAAGCCCGATTTTTCGTTGACTATTAAAGGATTTGTTATTATAAATCCTCACCTTGACAGGGCTAGTAATGCCGACCCTACTTAAATTAGAGACCTATCTGATATTTTTGTTTTTATTAACCGCTAGATTTAAATGATTTTATTAATTGTGTTTAGTATGGGGTAGTTCTCAGCTTATGTCTGTCCGCAAGCGGACATAGCCGTCTTAAAAAACGTGAGTTCGACGGAATTAAAAAAGGGCAGGGGGTAGAGGAGGTAAACCTTTGGGTTCTAAATCAAGGGGGTGAACGAAGCAAAATTTTGTCTATGAGCTTCACTAACTTTTGCTTCATGTTCTTCTTGTGACGGGTAATAAGCTTTAATCCTTGTTCGTAAAGCTTTTCAAACAGTTCTTGAGAGATGTAACCTCGGTCTCCAAAGAGTTTGCAGATGATGTCTTGGGTCATTTCAGGAACTGGTTTACGGTCATCCGTGTTTCCAGGTGTAAGCTTAAAAGCCAGTAGTTCTCCTTTGTCGTTGATAATTAAATGAAGTTTAAAGCCATAATGCCAGCCTACTGAGTTTTTACCCCACCCGACTAGTCCTTCAAAGACTCGATGTGAGCGACTACGACTGGGACAACAGACTTCTATGGGAGTAGAATCGATGAAACTAATACCAGTGACTTCTCCTTTTCTGGTTTGTAGAAAACAACACAACAGCATCATTGACCAAGGCATTAATTCAACAAAACGGTTATAACTAACAAGAGAGGGAAAAGCTTTTTTCCAATGAGGGTTGGTTCGGTATCGGTTTTCTCGGTAACGGTATAGCGGTAGTTGTCTGGACAGAACGGCAAGATAATGTAATACGAATTATTTCAGCACGCAGGGCAAATCGATATGAGCGACAAAGATTCAAGCAATATCTCTGGTACTAATTGGGAAAAACTTGAAGCAATGGAGGATGAGACAATCGATTATACTGATATTCCGCCATTGACGGAGGAATTTTTTGAGAAAGCAACGTTGAGAATTCCTACAACTCAAGCCCAACGACTGGTTCAAATAGATCCAGATATTTTAAAGTGGTTTCAAGCTCATAGCGGAGAATACAGAAATTCGATCAATTCAGTCTTACGCGATTATGTAGAAACTAGAAAGAACAATGGTGAACAGCCAGTCTTTTGACACTCCGCCGAATTCTCTTCGATTAACAATCAATAAAATCAAGCCACAAAACTAATAAAGCAGGTTAACCTATAGACCAACTATGTATCTACCATCTCCCTTTCCAGGAGGTTTTAAAGGTGAATTTTGGTGCTTGGATTGGTCTAATTGCTTTTTTTATTTCTTTGTATATTTTATGGCAGATTAAACAGATACTATTATTAGTTTTCACTGCTATTGTTATAGCCACTTCCCTCAATATTCTGGTTAAAAGCTTTCAAAAGCGAGGGATGAAGAGAGGTTACGCCGTCCTTTTATCGATGTTATCTCTCATTCTCGTAGCGATAGGATGTATCTGGATTGTTGTCCCTCCTTTTATCGACCAGTTTCAAGCTTTGGGTAAATTAGTTCCTCAAGGAATAGAAAAATTAGATACATGGTTAGATATATTATCAGAGCGTCTTGATCCTAGAATTATCGATTTTTTACCTAATGCCGAAGAATTAAATAAACAACTACAACCCTTAATTCAGCAGTTTTTAGGGGGAGGATTAACGATTTTTTATAACTCTTTGGGAGTATTACTCAGTATTTTCTTGTTGCTGGCAATTACTCTGATGTTGTTGGCTGATCCAATTACCTACCGTCAGGGATTTATCCGTTTGTTTCCTGCATTTTATCGACGGAGAGTTAATGAAATCCTAAATTTATGTACAGAAGGGTTAGAAGGCTGGTTAGTGGGAATTCTATTTAACATGGTAGTCATTGCCGTCTTCAGTTTTGTTGGCTTATTAATTTTGGGTATTCCTTTAGCTTTATCCCAGGCAATGTTAGCAGGAGTCTTAACTTTTATTCCCAATATTGGCCCGACTTTAAGTGTATTGTCACCTATGGCGATCGCTTTAATTGAAGCTCCCTGGAAATCTATATTTGTCTTAATCTTATATATAATTATTCAACAACTAGAAAGCAACGTTTTAACTCCTATTGTCATGGCGCAACAGGTATCTTTGTTACCTGCCATCACTTTATTATCTCAATTGTTTTTTGCTACTTTCTTTGGTTTTTTGGGTTTGCTACTTTCCTTACCCCTAACGGTCGTCGGTCAAATTTGGTTTAAAGAAGTAATTGTTAAAGATGTTTTGGATAATTGGAATTATGCTTTTGTAGTCAATCAACAACATCACAAGTCTAAAAAAGTACAAGAGGTAGGAAAATTAGAAGAAGAATAAAACTGTTGATTATTTCTTCCTACTTTTTACTTAATGGCTTATGCGGACAATTGCGGAAATTAACGACAAGATTAATCGAGGTCAAGTAGTTGCCTGGACAGTGGAGGAAGTCAAAGCCAAGGTAGCTAAATTGGGAGTGGCTAAAGTTTTTGAGCAGGTCGATGTCGTTACCACAGGGACATTTGAGCCGATGGAATCTTCTGGGGCAATTATTAATTTAGGGCATACCGATCCCCCAATCAAAATACGTCAGTGTTGGCTGGATGGGATATCTGCTTATGCAGGCTTTGGGGCGGTAGACCTTTATTTAGGGGCAACAGCGATGGCAGATTACAATCCCAATGAAACCGATCCAAATCTCCGAGAAGGAGTCGGCTGGGAAAGAGGTGGTGGTCATGTAATTGCCGATCTGATTGCGGGTAAATCTATTCATTTAAAGGCGACTGGACAAAAAACCGATTGTTATCCTAGAGCAACGTGGGAAAATACCATTACCAAAGACAAGATCAATCAATTTTATCTATTTAATCCTCGTAATCTCTATCAAAATTTTATTGTCGGCGTTAAC
>CAYMWC010000145.1:0-14694 GCA_964393695.1 uncultured Pleurocapsa sp. | reverse complement strand
CACTGTTAAGTGTTGCTGCTGGCGAATTCAAGTTATTCACGTTTAGACTCGCATTGTGAGAGATAAAACTGAGATTAGGAATGTCCGAGACTGACGATTTTGAAAAATTGGTGGCAATCAAGGGAAAAAGACCAATTTCAGGGATTTGAGTGGTCGACTTTTGGATATTAAGGTCTGTTAGATTGGGAATAGCAATTTCTTTAGTTATTGACTGCTCAGTAACTTCCACCGTCTCGAAGAAGTCACCTAAATTAGTCGCTGAACCGACAATTACTTCTTGTTGCTCATCAATGCTAATACGTTTAACTTGACCTTGACGCTGCTGACGTTTTTGTTTTAAAGCATTAGAAAGCAATTGGTAAGCCTTAGCACATTCAGGCTCTAATTTAATTGCCTGACGATAATAGGATATTGCCACAAGTAAGTTGCCTTCTTTTTGTGCTTTTATACCCTGCCAAATCTTAGCTTCTGCTTGTTCGGTTTTGGCTATATTTTCTCCAGTTAGATCATCTTTAGATAGGTAAGAGTCACTCAAATTCAAAGCAATCTCTGCTGCTAATTTCTGATCTAGACTTGGAGTTTGACCAGATAAATCGAGAATCTTGGGGAGCATTTTAAAAGCGTTGGTAAGCTAAAGTTGGTAATTTGTTTTTAATTATTGCTAAAAAAATTGATTATTAATATTAATACATCTTTGACTGACGATAGCAAAATAGGAGAATATGATTTAATTGCCATCTCTAAGGATAATGCTTTAGTTATTTTGTATTAACCAGTCAAATTAAAATTAATATTTATTTAGCTAACATATCATAATTTTAGCCAAATACTCAAAAATAATTTTTATTTAAGTAATTACTACTCACTAATTAGATTTAATAATTACGAATTTACAATAATAGCTAAGTTTGATTTGTCAAAAATGTATCTATCAATACTTAAATTTAAAAATAATAATTGACTCAACTCTAGATCTCACCAAAATGTATTGAACACCCTAAACTTCAGCCAAAAGTCTTAGTATTGCTACGCCAAAATACTAAGTATTATTGACTAAATAATAAGTAGCAATTTTTTTGAGTTTTTAGTTGTTTGTAACTAAAAAGTTATTTATAACTATGTTTTTACCCATTAAAAAACTGAGTCTAATTTAGTTAAGACTCAGTCAATGGTAACTAGTATTAAAATAATTTGATTGAAAAGCTAATAATAGCTAGTTTTGATGAATTCATCAAAACTAGCCCCCATCCTACATTATTTCATAATTGCCACTATCATCCTCTTCAATGTTTGGTTCAGTACCGTTTGCACCTTTAACGTCGATGATATTGCTACCATTAAAACTGATACTACCAGTAGTAGAATCAAAGCTGATTTGGTCATCTTCACCCAAACCAGTGATGATTATACTATCCTGCCCAAATTCAAAATCGCCGAGCGTATCAACTGAGCCATCGGCGAAATCTTGAATATCAAAGATAAATACATCTTGACCAGCATTACCAAATAGCAGATCTGAACCTGCTCCACCGTATATGGAGTCATTACCTGCACCTCCAATGATGGTGTCGTTACCTGCTCCACCATTGATAATGTCATCACCATCGCCACCAAAAATTCTGTCGTTACCGCTACCACCTTCGAGAAAATCGTTACCTGCACCTCCAAAAATGATATCGTCACCTGGTCCGCCAATGACACTGTCATTACCTTGACCAGCATCAATAACATCTCGACCTGCACCAGCATCAATCAAATCACCACGCTCCGTACCAAAAAGCCGATCCGCTCCATCTGTGCCGATGATATCTAGTCCGTCGCCATTAAAATTCGTGGGATCTATTGTTCCAATAATTGAAGACATAATTTCAAATAAGTGAGCCTAACTGTAGTACTAAATTAGTCGGTTTTGTAACTAAATGTAATGTATAGCATATTTTTCAATTTTTTGGCTATTTTTAGCCTATCTTCTGTACGTCAAAATGTAATATTAAGCAGTTCAACAAAAATGAGCAGCAAAAGTTGACTTTATTTTTGGTCAAATGTCAAATTAGAATCGCGAACAATGCTTACTTGATTCAATCCTACATTCGGCAGCAGCACGAATAAAATACAAATGAAACATAGATTCGGGAGAATGAGCATCGCTCAGAAGTAGCTAATTATCCAAAATCAAGAGCAGCAAATAAATACAATTAAATTCCTAAATTATATTTTCTCTTAATAACCAGAACATTTATGGCTTTTATTCGTTTGTCGATTCTCATTAATCAATAATTAATGAGAATTGACTCCCTTGAACCGATAAGTTAGCGTCAAAAATACGCTAACCTGTTCTTGATTTATTAAATTAATCTTTTTCTTCAAGATTAAATTATGGTTTAAGACAATTTATGTCGTATTTCATATGTGGAGCTGCTGAATGTGGGATATATAGCTGCATAAAACTATATAAACATCTCGTAGTAATAAATAGTCTAGATACTTGAGCTAGTTAGGGAAGTATCCAGATAATAGCGTTGTAGATAATGCCTTTGGTATTTATCTACGCGCTCAAACAATTGTTTTAAGAATTATGATAGTCAAGTAAATGCAGTTTAAAACTATTGTATATGCTGAAGTAAAGCTTGTAATCCTAGTCGATAGCTATTCATACCAAAACCACTAATTTGACCAATTGCCACTGGGGCAATATAAGAGTGATGTCGAAACTCTTCTCTGGTATAAATATTACTTAAATGTACTTCTACAGTCGGAATTTGAACTGCTGCTAGAGCATCCCGAATAGCGACACTTGTATGGGTATAAGCACCTGCGTTAATCATTATTCCCTGATGCTTGTTTCTAGCATGATGTATCGCTTCTACCAGTACACCCTCATGATTAGACTGCAAGCAGATGACATTTACTTGCAGTCTTTCACTATCCGACTTGAGAACTTGGTTTATTTCCTCTAAAGTTGTTGAGCCATAAACTTCTGGCTCACGCAGCCCTAATAAATTTAAATTAGGACCATGCAAGACTAGTATACTTATTTCAGACAAGGTAGTTTGAATATTACAGATTTATAGCTGACTAACGATTAAGACGGGTTTTACGATTATCAACTGGGATAGGAATTGGTTCTGGCTCAGGCTCTGGTTCAGGGCCTAGTAGAATCTCAATCAGTTTTTGAGCTAGCTCTCTCAGTTTGTCAAGTATTTGTTCTATATAGTCCATCGGATCAATGACTCCTTAGGAAAACCTTAATGCAACTTTATTTATTGTTTCTGCCCTGGGGCTAGAAAACCTTGATCCATTTACACATATCGTAAATACGAATCTGGGATTTCTATTCTTAATTCTACAACTTTTGTTACATATATTTATATTTGTGTAAAACAAAATGTAGTTTTAGAATTATTATTTAGGTTAGCACAAGCTGCGACTATGAGTATATACCCTTAAGTTAATAAAAGTATTCTTAATATTTTTATAATCATTATATTAGTCAACAAAATCGCCAAGCTGACATTAAGATTTATTGCTCCAAAAATACTTCTATTTAAGAGCCGACGAAAAGCCCAGCAATAACAACCAAGAGGGTTATAGCAGTCTTTCTACATTTAAATCCCAGAAAATTAGCTATTCGCTTTTTCTAGTTTAATTCTGGGACAATCAGAACAAAGTTTTTCATATTCAACCGTTGTTTTTTATCGCCATATCTATAAACTATCGGCATAAAGACCATCAATTACTAGGAGAGAAAACAAATGAAATTGGCTTATTGGATGTATGCTGGCCCTGCACACATTGGCACTCTACGTATTGCTAGTTCTTTTAAAAACGTTCATGCTATTATGCACGCTCCCTTGGGGGATGATTATTTTAATGTCATGCGCTCAATGTTAGAAAGAGAACGTAACTTTACACCTGTCACTGCTAGTGTGGTCGATCGCAATGTTTTAGCGCGAGGTTCACAAGAAAAAGTAGTAAATAATATTACCCGTAAAGACCAAGAAGAACATCCAGATTTAATTGTCTTAACTCCTACCTGCACCTCTAGCATTTTGCAGGAGGATTTACAAAACTTTGTTAGTCGAGCGGAAATGGATACTCAAGGAGATGTGTTGCTAGCTGATGTGAATCACTATCGCTATAATGAACTACAGGCAGCCGATCGCACTCTCGATCAAATAGTTAAATACTATACTGAGAAAGCACGCAAAAAGAATGAACTGCCAACCAAAAAAACCGAGCAACCATCGGTAAATATCATTGGTATTTCGACTTTAGGTTTCCATAACCAACACGACTGCACGGAGTTAAAACGTCTGATGGCAGACTTGGGAATCAAAATTAACGAAGTAATTCCCGATGGTGCTTCCGTACATAACCTCAAAAATTTAAGCCGTGCCTGGTTTAATCTCCTTCCCTATCGTGAATTAGGCTTGATGACAGCACAGTACTTAGAGTCGG
The DNA here is from genome assembly GCA_964393695.1 of uncultured Pleurocapsa sp. Classification (GTDB taxonomy): domain Bacteria; phylum Cyanobacteriota; class Cyanobacteriia; order Cyanobacteriales; family Xenococcaceae; genus Waterburya. The sequence continues at coordinate 10,236 of CAYMWC010000145.1, read as the reverse complement.
AATTTTCGCAGCCTTATGTAGATATTTCGCCTTTGGGAGTTGTTGAAACCGCTCGCTGTATTCGTAAAATTCAACAAATATTAAATGCTCAAGGTGCAACAGTAGACTACGAAGATTACATTAACAATCAAACCCTCTATGTATCCCAAGCTGCTTGGTTTTCTCGTTCCATTGACTGTCAGAACTTAACAGGTAAAAAAGCTGTAGTCTTTGGTGACAATACCCATGCAGCAGCCATGACCAAGATTTTAGCCAGAGAAATGGGTATTCATGTGGTTTTAGCTGGAACTTACTGTAAATATGATGCAGACTGGTTTAAAGAACAGGTAAGCGAATACTGTGATCAGGTTTTAATCAGTGATGACAATGCGGAAATTGGTGATGCGATCGCTCGTCACGAACCTGCTGCTATTTTTGGAACTCAAATGGAACGTCATGTGGGTAAACGTCTTGATATTCCTTGTGGAGTAATTGCGGCACCAATTCATATTCAAAATTTCCCTATCGGTTACAAACCATTTATGGGCTATGAAGGTACTAATCAAATTGCTGATTTAGTTTACAATTCCTTCACTTTGGGTATGGAAGATCACCTGTTAGAAATCTTTGGGGGACATGATACTAAAGAAGTAATCACCAAAGGGATCTCAGCCGATTCTGATTTAAATTGGGACAAAGAAGCAACAGCCGAACTAGGCAAAATTCCTGGTTTTGTGCGCGGAAAAGTCAAACGGAACACCGAAAAATTTGCTCGCGATCGCGGTTTATCTGCTATTACTTTAGAAGTTATGTATGCTGCCAAAGAATCTGTTGGTGCTTAATTGTTTTTCAATTCGTTGTTTTTAGAATACAGAAGAAGTTAGTTATTAGTTCTTGGTTCAACTAAAAACTAATAACTATCGCTAGTTTACAGCAGTGAGTTATTAACATTTAATTCCATTTGCCATAATCATGCAAAGTAAATTCTAGCTGAATCATCAATCGAGGTGAAGTAACTGGGGGTGAACCTCGATGGAAACAAAATGGATCTTCGGCAAATCCAAATCCAGCTTGACCACAAAAGCTGACGATATTTTTGGCAGTATAGTATTTAACAATGTTGCTATCGGACTGGCTTCTTGATATACAGTGTAATAATTTTCTGTTCTTGTGGCTACCAGCAACACACAAATGAGAACCGCTTAAAGAATCTACGTCCGTGAGATAAAAAAAGAATTTGAGCGCACGATAATCATCCAAATCATAGTGAAACTTGACTACAGGTATACCCATAGCTCCTTTTTGAACATAGGCTTTTTTTTCTCCTGTAAAACACCATCCCATATGATTCCGAACTAAGATAGCCTCATTTTCTAGGTATTTAGTGGCGATCGCTCTTAGTTTAGAATCATTTCCGAGTTGTTTTAAGGCTAAACATTCTGACTTTGCCTCAACATAATCACCAATTAGTATTTTTTGGTTGTACTTTGCTTCTGCCTTTTCTTTTTCTGCTAACTTAAATTTTAACTGTGGATTGCGATCTACACTTAGATCTGCGGAATAAGCATACTCTAATATTTCTTGTAGCTGCTGCTGAGGCAATTGCAAGCCCGAAAAATAACCATTCTCTTGGATAGATGCGACAGCCTGATTAACGTCCAAATCTGTGAACATGGAAGTGGCATTGTAATCATAATTAATTGTCAAAGAGCGATCGCGATATAAAGCTGTGGCGATATTACGTCCGAGGGAAAATCTAGAAACAATGAACATCAACAACCATCTAAGATCACGATTTATATACCATTGATAATATTTAAAAAATTTAATTTTAATTTTAGACCATAAACATCTTTTGTAGACCAAGTTATGTTTTAACTTGCTAAAAACTTTGATTGTACTCATTAGGGAATTACAAATAAATAATGATCCAAAAAAATAATAGATTGAAAGTCGAAAGCAACGCGCTAGCCATCAGAACATGGAATGAACTAAATCTTTGAAGAAAGCACTCAAAGAAACGGCTCAAGCATTTAAGGGAGAAACACGTCGACGTTTTATAGCACTATAGTTTTAGAATTGGAAGTCGAGGGTCAAAGAAACCAGGCTATCAAGCTGTCAAGCTAAAGCCGAACGGGAACTAGACTGGAATCGACGTGCAATCGATAAGGGAATCAAACAAGTAACTAATAATATTACTCAAATATATAACTATCGAGCCAGAGAGCGCAAGAAAACAGAGTATCATTTGCCTAAGTTATTGTTAAGATTAATTGTTCAGCTAATAAATCCAAATGCGATCGCTCGTGAATAGCCATTAAAGATATACGAATACGGCTGGTAGGCACAGTTGGAGGGCGAATAGCAGGGGCAAAAATTCCTGCATCAAGTAATTTTTGGGCTTTATTTAGTGCTGCTGTGGGGGTTTGAAGTTGAAGACAGAGAATTGGCGACTCGGAAGGTAAGAGATCTAACCCTGACAGTTGTTGTTTGAGGTAGTTGATATTATCCCAAAGTTGTTCTCGTCTAGTTGTTTCTTGTTGAATTATTTTAATAGCTGTCGTTGCTGCTGCGGTATCAGCAGGGGATAAAGCGGTAGTATAAATCCAACTAGCTGCCCGATTGCGTAAAAAATCAATTAAAACCGCGCTACCTGCCACGTATCCTCCCAAACTGCCTAAAGCTTTGCTCAAAGTTCCGATTTGAACTAATTCTCTGCCAGTACAGTTGAAATGTTCCACACAACCAGCCCCAGTCTTGCCCATAACTCCTGTAGCGTGGGCTTCATCTACCAAAAGCATACATTCAAACTCTTCAGCGATCGCCAGTAATTGCGGTAGAGGACATAAATCTCCATCCATACTAAAAACACTGTCGGTAGTGATTAGACAACGACGATATAAAGAACGATGGGTTTCTAACTTCTGCCGTAAGTCGGTAATATTATTGTGCTGATAATCAATAATAGTTGCGCCACTAAGAATTGCTCCTTGTTTGAGGCTGGAGTGATTATATTGATCGCTTAAAATTAAATCCCTTGATCCTACTAAAGCCGATACTGTCCCAAGATTAGCTAAATAACCTGAACTAAAAACTAAAGCATCTTCTGTTTGTTTGCAAGCTGCGATCGCTATTTCTAATTCTCGATGTAATTGTCTGTGTCCACTGAGCAACCTTGAACCAGTACTGCCAGTACCATAGGTTTGAATAGCATCAACGGCAGCTTCGACTAATCGACAATCTCCTGCCAAACCCAGATAATCATTACTAGCAAAATTAATTACGGGCTTATTTAATAATTCTACTACCGCTCCTGGACGACCAGCGATCGCTTTTACTTCCCGATACCAATTAGCTCGATGAATCGTAGCTAGGGATTTGTTGAGCCAAGTATAAGAATTTGTCAAAACCTATTCACTTTATTTATAGCGGGAATCAACAGTAGCAACTGCCACAGGTCTGCTTAACAATAATATTGCTAGTAAAGCTAAAAGATGAATCGACCAATGGGCGATGACCAAACCCCAAATCAAGCAGGAAAGTGCCATACAAACTCCCAGCAATGCAAAAATATCATTAGAGGTGCGGAAATAAATAACGATACTAACTATGGCGGTAATCAATAAAAGAAAAGGAAACATAGACATCAGGTAGTTAGGTTTACTATTATTCCGTTTAATACACAAAAGTCTAATTATTTTAAATTGATTTAGATAATTGCTAGATTTTATCGACTATTGACAAATAATAAGCTAAATTTATGATTTATATAAACATTGTTTATCTGATCTATTTTCAATCTAACTCATGATCCCCACGAGAATCTGCAAACTTATAGGGGAAGACTAGATATTGTTAAAATTCTTTATATAACTTAATTCACTTCGGGAGAGTCAGAAGTACCACAAGGGTATAACATCAGAGGTCAAGAGGTCAGAAGGAAGGGGCGCAAGGCTTGCGCCCTTCAAGTAGCAAGTAGGAGTTAGATTACTCATTACTCATTCTTCAAGGGTTTGTTTAGTTATTCTGAGCTTTCCGCATTAATTCAACGAAATTCGCAAATAAATAATCTGCATCGTGAGGGCCAGGACTAGCTTCAGGGTGATATTGTACGGAAAAGAAAGGCAGGGTTTTGTGACGTAAGCCAGCAATGGTTTTATCGTTGAGGTTGAGATGAGTTATTTCTACGTCTGCCGCCAAAGACTCTTGAGCGATCGCAAATCCATGATTTTGACTAGTAATCTCTACCTGTCTTTGTAGTCCTGCTGGCTGGTTTAAGCCCCGATGTCCAAACTTGAGTTTAAAGGTTTCTGCGCCGAGGGATAAACCCAAGATTTGATGTCCCATGCAGATACCAAAAGTCGGCTTACCTGCCTTTAATAGCTCTTTGGTAGTGGCTATACCTTCAGTTACGGCTGCGGGATCTCCAGGGCCATTAGACAGGAAAATGCCGTCAGGATTATGTGCCAGAATCTCAGCACTAGGAGTATTAGCAGGAACTACAATAACTTTACAACCATAGCTGGCTAGACGACGAAGAATATTCCGTTTAACCCCAAAGTCGATCGCTACTACCGTCAAAGGATGATCTTGATTAGCTGCTGTGGTAAATTCCCACTCTGTATCAGTCTTTTCTGTCCACTCATAAACTTCACTAGTGGTGACTTCCTTGACTAAATTTAAACCATTCATATCTGGTGCTTGCTGTACCAAATTTAAAAGTCTCTCAGGATCAAGCACTTGTGTGGAAACCCCACCATTAATTGCCCCATAGTTACGTAATTTACGGGTTAGAGAACGAGTATCAATACCATAAATTCCAGGGATATTTTTAGCTTTGAGATATTCAGGTAAAGACTGAGTAGACCGCCAGTTGCTGGGACGATAAGTAATATTACGAGCAATTACCGCTTTGGCTTGCACAGCATTTGATTCTTCATCAGCTAAGTTAACTCCCGTGTTACCGAGTTCAGGATAGGTAAAAGTAATAATCTGTCCAGAATAACTAGGATCTGTCAAAACTTCCTGATATCCTGTCATACCTGTATTAAATACTACTTCTCCTACCGCAGTTCCCTCACTACCAAACGACCAACCATGATAGGTAGTGCCATCGGCTAACACAAGTAAAGCTGGTATTGCATTGGGCTTAAGCATATTCATTAAAGTCAAAAGTTAAAAGTTAAAAGTCAACTTGATGCCACTATTTTAAGTTCAACAGGGCATTAAAGATTTTTAATGATATTTTCACGAGGATTAAATTGTTCTAGTTCGCGTAATTTTTCGTATAGGTCTTTTTCTTCAGGGGTAATTTCTTTGGGGGTAACAATTTGAATTTCCACTAATTGATCCCCTCTAGTTCCTGATTGATCAAAATAACCTTTATTAGCCAAACGCAATCGTTGACCCGATCGCACCCCGTTAGGTACACTAACTTTAACTAGACCATCAATAGTAGGAACTTCGATCGCACTACCTAAAATGGCTTCTGTGGGAGTCACAGGAATCTGACAATAAATATTGCCCCCCTGAATTTCAAAAAAGGGATGGCGAGCGACGGTAATCTTGAGATAAAGATCTCCTCCTTCTATTCCTTGTCCTTTGAGGCGAATTCGTTTGCCATCGATCATCCCCGTTGGCATATCCACCTCCAGAGAGCGACCATCTTCTAAACGAATTTTTCTTTTGCCACCGCGATAAGCTTCATCTAAAGCCAGGGTTAACTTTGCCTCAATATCGCGACGTTGAGGACGAGAAGTGACTACCCTTTCGCGTTTAGTTGTCCCAGGACGATAATCCTGAGTATCTACTCTAACACCACGGGAGCGATCGCTATTAGCATTTCTGACACCTGAACGATTATTGTTAAGTCCAAAATTATTGAAAGCACCGCCTTTATTGATCAGGTTTTTACGGCTAATAGACTGATCGTACTGTACACGCCTTGTTTGGTCTGATAGGACTTCGTAGGCTTCATTAATGTCTTTGAACTTTTCTTCGGCAGCTTTATTACCCAGATTGCGATCGGGATGATATTTAATGGCTAATGTGCGATAAGCTTTTTTAATCTCATTACTAGGGGCATTTTTGTTAACGCCCAGTATTTCATAATAGTTACGCACTTCCTGCATATCTCAGTTATTAATTATTAGTTGTTAGTAGTTAATCGTTAGTTGCGGTTAGAACCATTCATCATCATCATCCCAGTCATTTTCATAGGCTGCATTACGTGAGGTATTCCGACCATTGTAACGGTCTTCGGGTGGATATTTATCGCTCCTGTCACGGCTGGTATAAGGACGTTCAGAGCGTTGTTTTCGGGGTGCATAGGGATCATCGTAACCAGGGCGACGAGTTTGACTACCATCATCTGGCTTGCCGTAATTATCATATCCTCGGGCTGGAGGAGCAGGTTGATTGCTATAACCATCATTCCAATCATCATTGTAATCGTTGTAGTTAGAACGACGAGGCTCATTACGATAACTGCCACTACCATAATTATCATAGCGATCGTAGCCTGGAGTTGGACGAGTAGTACTACGTCCAGACGGATAACCATAACTGTCGCGACTGCCATAATAATCAGTCTGACGAGGATCGTAAGTGTAGTCCTCATCAAATTTATCATCATCTCCTAAGAAGGTTTTCTTGATTGCACCAAAGAAATCATCATCGTCTTCGTCTTCATATTGCAGTTTAATTTCGCGGTTTAACTCGTAAAGAGCGTCTTGTAAGTCTGCTTCCGCCCTATCTAAACTACGCTCATCATCCTGTTCGAGACTTTTGAGAATTTCTTCACACAGAACATCAATGCGACGACGATAAGAGTTGGCAAATTGACTGCCAAAATCGAGAGTTACTTCTTTGAGTTTGCGCTGTGCTTGATCGGTTAAAGCTTTGGCTCGGTTACGTTTTTCGACTCTTTCCCTTCTAGCACGGTCTTCTTCAGCAAATCTATCGGCTTCTTGAATCATGCGTTTGATTTCTACTTCGCTGAGGGTAGAAGCTCCAGACACGGTAATTCCTTGCTCTCTACCAGTGGTTTTATCCCTGGCGGTCACTTGCAAAATGCCATTGGCATCAATATCAAAAGATACTTGGATTTGAGGTACACCTCTCGGTGCTGGTGGTATGCCTGTAAGTTTAAATTTGCCCAGAGATTTATTACCACTTGCCATTTCCCTCTCACCCTGGAGAGCGTGAATTTCTACCACTGTTTGATTGTTTTCCCCCGTCGAAAAGACATCAGAACGACGCACAGGAATGGTAGTATTACGAGGTAAGAGCTTTTTCATGACTCCCCCAATAGTTTCCAAACCCAAAGACAGAGGTGTAACATCTAGCAACAAAACATCTTTAATTTCATTAGTCATAATTCCCGATTGAATCGCTGCACCAATAGCCACTACTTCATCAGGATTGACGTTTTGATTAGGTTCTAGGTCAATATAGCTACGAACCAAGTCTTGTACCATCGGGATACGAGTTGAACCTCCAACTAGGACTACCTCGTCAATCTCCATTGGACTAATCCCAGCATCGGAAATTGCGCGTTTGAGGGGACGACGCAGACGGCTAACTAAATCCCCACAAAGTTCTTCAAATTTTGCCCGACTGAGTTTGATTTCAATGTGTTTGGGTCCATCTTCTGTAGCAGTAATAAAAGGTAAATTAATTTCTGTAACCGATATTCCCGATAATTCAATTTTGGCTTTTTCCGCAGCTTCTGTAAGTCTTTGCAGAGCCTGGCGATCGCTTTTTCTTAAGTCAATCCCTTCTTGTTTGAGAAATTCTTCGGCTAACCAATCCACAATACGACGATCAAAGTCATTACCCCCCAGTTGAGTATCGCCACTGGTGGCTCTCACCTCGAATACCCCATCACCAATATCGAGAATGGAAACATCAAATGTTCCACCTCCCAAGTCAAACACCATAATCGTTTGGGGACGACGTTGATCTAACCCATAGGCTAAAGCAGCAGCAGTCGGTTCATTAATAATTCTCAGCACATCTAAGCCAGCAATACGACCTGCATCTCTAGTTGCCTGTCTTTGGGAGTCGTTAAAATAGGCTGGTACGGTAATTACTGCGCCTGTAATTGCTTCCCCTAAATAACGTTCGGCTTCTTCTGCCAGCTTCCTTAAAATCATTGCGGAAACTTCTTCGGGAGCAAATTCTTTTTTCAGCTTCGGACAGCGAATTTTGATGTTACCTAGTTCGTCTCGCTTAATAGTGTAGGAAACTCGCTTTGACTCTGGCTGAAGTTCAGCATATTGACGACCCATGAAGCGTTTTACACCGTAAAAGGTGTTTTCTGGGTTTAAAACACTTTGTCGTCTGGCTAATTGTCCAACTACCAATTCCCCATCTTTGTTAAAGCCAACTACAGAGGGGGTAGTTCGCATTCCTTCTGAATTGGCAATCACAATCGGTTTACCACCCTCCATTACCGCTACGACGGAATTAGTTGTTCCCAAATCTATGCCGACTACTTTTCCCATGTGTGCAATGCTCTCCTAGTTCCCCAAAATATCTATGTTACGAGCTTTTAATGCGCTTTGGCTGGTTAACACCATATAATATCTGACGTTGCTGATTTAAGGTATGATCATATCCTCATTCAGCAATGCCTAATATATTCTTACTTACTTAACATATTGTTTCTAGTTTACTCCAAGAAAAACTTAGAACTTACCTATCTACTTTCCATATTATGATTTATCTTGATTCGGCTTTAGTTGAAGAAGCTCAAACCGCAGTGGCAATGGGTTGGGTTAAAGGCATTACTACTAATCCTACTCTGTTAAATAAAAGTGAACTATCCCCCCCTGAATGTTTAAAACAATTAGCAGCTATAAGCCCAGGAGAATTATATTATCAACTATGTGCTACAGATTTTGCAGGAATGGTCACAGAAGCTAGAAAAGCTCAGGAAATTATTGGTGACAAACTAGTATTAAAAATTCCTGCTACGGAGTTAGGCTTTCGGGTGACGGCACATTTAGCCCAGGAAATAACCTGTTCAGTTACAGCTGTCTATAGTCCTGCTCAAGCTGCGCTCGCTTCGGAAGCAGGGGCAAAATACGCGATCGCCTATGTTAACCGTGCCACCAGACTTTTAGGAGATGGTTTGGCATTGGTGCGTGCTATGTCAGACGTTTTGAACAATAGCCAGACTGAAATTTTAGCAGCTAGTTTGAAATCTCCCGAAGAAGCAGCAGCGACTCTACAAGCAGGTGCAGATCATTTAACAGTTCCAATGTCAATTTTACAGGCAATGACTACCCATGAGTTATCTGAGAAAACTGTGGCGGAGTTTTTGGCTAACGGGATTGGGATTGCTTTTGACGGCGTTGGTAATTGAAAGTATGACATACAGAGTGTTTTTGTTCGTAGCTATTAGCTCTTAGCTTTTTTAATTTTCTACTCGATATTTGTTAATACATTTAATGCTATAATTCATAGTGTCGTTTATGTTATAAATTATGCCTACTAAAAATATTAATATTAGCATTGACGAACAAGTGCTGCTACAGTCGGACGCTCTTATTGCCTCTGGTAAATATGCAAACAGAAGTCGCTTTATCGAAGAGTCGATTGTCATGATGCTTAAGCGAATTGACGAAGAGGAAATTGGCGAACAAGCCAAACTATTAACTGAAAAAGATTCTGAAGAGTGGTATGAAGGAGAATTGGAATCTTGGCAAGAAAAATATTAAAGTGTGGGATTTATTGGGCAAAACTAGATCCAGCCGTTGGAGTTGAGCAAAAAGGTACAAGACCTGTATTGGTTGTGAGTATTGATTCTTTCAATAATAATAGTGGAAGTGCGATCGCTTTTGCTATTACTAGTAAAAAACCAAAAGTTAAATACCCACTAATTTTTCAACTACCTAAAGATTTACTTCCCCAACCTTCTTGGGTAAAAATCACCCAGATCCGCACTTTAAGTACAGAAAGACTAGGAGATTATATTACCAAGATAAGCGATCTCGATTATCAAAAAATAATGGCGGGTTTCAATCGCCTTTGTAGTTAATTTTATAATTCTGTAAATTTTGTAACTAAGATTAGGGAACTCTAGATGATACTTACCATTCTATTTATCTAGATAATATGAGTTTTATTCCTTCTCAATGTTCTCAATTATTAGAAAACGTCAATGACATTTTAGATTTAGTCAAAGAAACTAATGTGGTTCTACCGAACTTATTGTGTAAAACTAACTAGCAAAGTGCCAAGTTAAAAGAC
>CAYMWC010000144.1:0-15029 GCA_964393695.1 uncultured Pleurocapsa sp. | reverse complement strand
CAGAGAAAGTGTATCAAATTACTTTGAGCTATTTTTCACAAAGTCAACACCCTAGTCTTGACCTTATCTAATTCTGGACTAATATTTAGTGAATAATATCAGCAACATCAGGATCACAAGCTATTTTGAAAATATGGTGAGTTGGCAACCGCAAAGCAAAATTGATTCCGCATCAGAATCACAAGCTGCCTTATCGCTTCTAGTTAGTCGTCAGCGTGCTTGGGTAGAAATTGATTTAACCGCCTTAGCTCATAACGTCCGAACTCTCAAAAATTTCCTTGCTCCTACCACGAAACTGATGGCAGTAGTGAAAGCAGATGCTTATGGTCACGGTGCTGTGACTGTAGCGTCAACCGCCTTAGCTAATGGTGCTGATTGTTTAGCGATCGCTACTCTCGCTGAAGGTGTAGAATTACGTCAAGCTGGAATTACCGCTCCCATCCTGATTTTAGGAGCAATTAATGCCCCTGAAGATATTAAAGCCGTCGCAGCTTGGCAGTTAGAACCTACTATTTGTAACTCAGAACAAGCTCTAGTCTTTGTTTCAACTTTAGCAACTATTGGTAAATCTTTACCTGTACATTTAAAGTTAGATACGGGAATGTCGCGTTTAGGTACTAATTGGCAGCAAGCAGTAGGATTCGTAGAACTAGTAGAAACCTTACCTAATTTAAAGATTGCCAGTATCTACTCTCATTTTGCCACCGCCGATGAAAGCGATCGCACCCTTATGGATCTACAACATCGACGTTTTCGTCAGGCAATTAAACAATTAGAAGCTAGAGGTTTTACCCCACCACAAATACATCTAGCCAATTCCGCAGCCACCTTAAGCGATCGCTCCTGCCACTATGATTTAGTCAGAGTTGGACTCGCTCTTTATGGATTATATCCTGCTCCCCATTTGCAGCAGACACTTGAACTGCAACCAGTATTACAAGTTAAAGCTAAAATTGCTCAAATCAAAACCATTCCTGCTGGCGAGGGAGTGAGTTATGGTCGTAAATTTATTACTCAAAAAGCCACTAAAGTTGCCGTTGTGGGGATTGGTTATGCAGATGGTATTCCCCGTAATTTATCTAATCATCTCCAGGCAATTGTGGCAGGAAAATTAGTTTCCCAAATTGGTACAATTACTATGGATCAGTTAATGCTGAATGTAGATACTATTCCCCATTTACGAGCAGGAGATATCGTCACTTTAATTGGTAAACAAAATAATTTGCAAATTACTGCTGATGATTGGGCGAATGTTCTTAACACTATTTCTTGGGAAATTCTTTGTGGTTTCAAACATCGATTACCCAGGATAAATATTCAATAATATGCTAATCTCTCTAAAAACTAGGGTGTGAGAGTTTCTAAATGGTAATTTCGGCGAAAAATCAGGTAATCAAGTCAAAATTAAAACAAACGATCGCTCGTAGTCAAAAGCATTTACTAGGTATTCAATATCCTGATGGTTATTGGTGGGGAGAATTAGAATCAAACGTCACAATTACGGCTGAAGTAGTTTTGTTACACAAAATCTGGCAGACAGATAAAACTAGACCTTTAGCAAAAGCTGAGGCTTATTTGCGATCGCAACAGCGCGAACATGGTGGTTGGGAACTATATTACGGTGATGGTGGCGAACTTTCTACCTCAGTAGAAGCTTATATGGCATTGCGCCTCTTGGGTGTTCCAGCAACCGATCCAGTCCTGGTGAAAGCCCAGAAGTTTATCTATCAACGGGGTGGGATTAGCAAAACTCGTATTTTTACTAAACTCCATCTTGCCTTAATTGGTTGCTATGACTGGCGAGGATTACCTTCAATTCCACCCTCGATTATGTTGCTACCAGAAGATTTACCCTTCACTATTTACGAAATGTCTAGCTGGGCAAGAGGTAGTACTGTTCCCCTATTGATTGTCTTTGATCGCCAGCCTGTATTTAAGCTTGATACTCCGATGAGATTAGATGAGTTATACCCAGAAGGAATAGCTAATGCTAGTTATAAATTACCTCGCAACCATGACTGGACAGATATCTTTTTAACTCTCGATCAGGCTTTTAAATTAGCAGAGAATTTCAATTTAGTGCCGTTGCGAGAAGAAGGTATTGCTGCTGCGGAAAAATGGGTATTAGAAAGACAAGAAGCTACAGGTGACTGGGGCGGAATTATCCCTGCCATGCTTAACTCTCTCTTGGCTTTGCGTACTCTCAATTACGATGTTCATGATCCCATTATTCAACGCGGTTTAACTGCTATTGATAATTTTGCTATCGAAACTGAAGATCATTATCGTCTTCAAGCTTGTGTTTCTCCCGTATGGGATACAGCTTGGTGTTTACGGGCTTTAGTTGAATCAGGGATTGCCCCAGATCATCCTGCCTTAGTCAAAGCGGGAGAGTGGTTACTAAATAAGCAAATCCTCGACTATGGTGATTGGGCCGTTAAAAATCATAGTACTACCCCTGGAGGCTGGGCATTTGAATTTGATAATCGCTTTTACCCCGATTTAGACGACTCAGCCGTGGTGGTAATGGGTTTATCGCAAGTTAAACTTACCAATGAAGCAGCCAAACAACAAGCGATCGCTCGTTGTCTTAATTGGATGGCATCTATGCAATGTAAACCTGGAGGTTGGGCAGCTTTCGATCTGGATAATGACCAAGATTGGATTAATTTAATTCCCTATGGGGATTTAAAAGCGATGATCGATCCCAATACTGCCGATGTTACCGCTAGAGTCCTAGAAATGTTGGGTGAATGTGGTTTAACAATGGCAGAAAGTCGAGTTCAAAAAGCGATCGCCTATTTAATTAAAGAACAAGAAGCAGATGGTAGTTGGTTTGGGCGTTGGGGCGTAAATTATATTTATGGTACTAGTGGAGTACTTTCTGCTTTAAGTTTAATTTCCCCCTCCCTTTGTTACTCACAAATACAAAAAGGGGCTGCATGGTTAGTTAACTGCCAAAATGAAGATGGCGGTTGGGGTGAAACCTGTACTAGTTATGATGATCCTAGTTTGAAAGGCACAGGAATTAGCACTGCTTCCCAAACAGCTTGGGCATTAATGGGCATCATGGCAGCGATGGAAGCAACTAAGTTTACAGGGCAGGTAGCCGTAACACGAGGGATTAAATATTTACTCAATACCCAACAAGCCGATGGTACTTGGGATGAAGCCCAGTTTACTGGTACTGGTTTTCCCTGTCATTTTTATCTTAAATATCATCTTTATCAGCAATATTTCCCCCTCCAAGCATTGGCTCGATATGCACGAATTCAAAATGAGAATTGCTAATGTAGTATAGATTTTGCTTACATGGAATCGAAGCAATAATGAAGGGATTTGCTGTAACCTTGAAAAAGGACAAAAGAACTAATAAAAGACCTTTATCCCTCATAAGGTACACAGACGATTTCCTCATTATTCAGGAAAATCTGAACGTGTTGTTGAAATGCAAAGATATAATAGGAAGATGGTTGACCGAATTCGGATTATAACTAAGCGGAGAAAAAACTAATATTACTCATACTCTTAATGAGATAGAAAGTAACAAACCAGCCTTCGACTTGTTAGGCTTCAACATCCGATAATACTTTGTAGATAAATACCAAAGTTGTAAAAACACCAATAATTCACCGTTAGGATTTAAAACTATATATAAAACAGTCTGTAGTAAAGATATTTATTCAAATATACAAATTGATTCTCGTCCTTGACATTGACAAGATTTATTATATTTTTCAGCTTATGGTAAGTAAAAAGAAGGGATTGATTTTGGGAACAACAGCTGTAGCCTTATCAACAGTGGCTGTTACTGGGGCTGGGATTCATCTATCCCAAAGCCAGGCTTTAATTCAAACTGGCCCGAAAGAGACGGTAGATGAAGTATGGCAAATTATTAATTACCAGTATGTTGATGAAGATTTTAACCATAAAGATTGGTCAAAAATTCGTCAACAGTACGTTAAAGACGCTTCTTACGATAGTAAAGAAGATGCTTATAAAGCAATTCGTCAGATGTTGAATCAGCTGGGAGATCCTTATACGCGTTTTATGAACCCAGAAGAATTTCAGAATATGCGGATTGATACTTCGGGAGAATTAACTGGGGTAGGGATTCAAATTGCTAAGGATGAAAAAACAGATAGGCTGGTGGTAATCGCTCCTATTGAAGATAGCCCTGCTTTTAAAGCTGGCATTTTGGCTCAAGATTTAATTCATAAAATTGACGGTAAAGATACCAAAGGGATGGACGTTAATGATGCCGTCAAGTTGATTCGAGGTGAGGAAGGTACTCAAGTCAATTTAATAATAGAGCGTAATGGCAATCAGCGTGATTATCAAATTGTTCGGGAAAAAATTGAAATTCATCCTGTTCGTGCCTCTGTTAGAGATACTTCCATTGGTAAAGTAGGCTATATTCGCCTAACTACTTTTAATGAGTATGCTGCTAAGGATATGCAAGAAGCGATTAAAAAGCAAGAAAAAGCAGGCGTAGTGGGCTATGTTTTAGATTTACGTTCTAATCCTGGTGGTTTATTATACTCAAGTATTCACATCGCCCGTATGTGGATAAATGAAGGCATAATTGTTTCTACAGTTGATCGTAAAGGAATTAGCGATCGCGAATTAGCTAATAATAAAGCTTTAACTGACAAACCTTTGGTAGTTTTAGTCAACGAAGGATCAGCTAGTGCCAGCGAAATTCTCTCAGGTGCTTTGCAAGATAATAAACGAGCAACACTGTTGGGAACAAAAACTTTTGGCAAGGGACTAGTACAGTCAGTGCGTCCTTTGGGTGATGGCTCGGGATTAGCTGTTACAATCGCTAAATACCTGACTCCCAGCGGTCGAGATATTAATAAAGAGGGAATTCATCCAAATGTAGTTTTAAAACTTAATGAAGCACAGTTAAAAGAACTTTATAGTGGTGATCCTTCTGCTTTGGGAACAGCCAAAGATCCCCAATTTACTGGGGCAATTAATGTTTTAACCGAAGAAATTCAAGCACAAAAAACTTCTCAACCTCAAGCAACTAAGTGAAGTCAGAGGTCAGAGGTCAGAGGTCAGAAGGGGAGTTGAGTAATTACTGTGGTTGGCACTTACCTGCTCGAATTAAACCAATTTTTTTGGCGATCGCTTCTTGTTCGCTATCAAATGCTCCCCATTGCTGAAGTTCTGGGGTTTTTGCTTGTTGAGTATCAAATCCGACTACTTGACAACTACCATCTGGTTGCTTAACCACATACCAAAATTGTTTAGTATCATTCATAATCTAAAATTAATAATTTCAAAAAAATCAGGGGCTTCAATAGTTATCTGCCCCTAAGTTTAGTATCTGAAATATTACCAGTTAAAAAATTATTCCAAATCTTTACGACCAGGATTACGGGAAGGATCGCTAGATAGAAAGCCAAAGATAAATAGCCCGATAAAGAAAAATACGGTAATATAAACAACAATTTTGAGCGTAGCCATTTTTATTTTCTCCTGATAAATCTAAAAAAATGTTGACAAATAAATTGACTAAATTATTTGATAAATGTCTTTAGTTCCCAAATTAAACCCAGTTACTAATTAAGTAGCTTGGTTTTAATCTTAGCAAGGCGATCGCCTAACTAAGAGACAATAAAATTGCCTGAAACCAAAACATTAGGTAATTATTAAATCATACCCGAATACCTTACCATAATTCGATTTCTCTGTTTTTATCTAAATTTAAATAACCCAAATATATACATGGCTAACTTTCTATCCTCCAACTTGTTACGCACTCCCCTATTCAATCTGGCTCAAGCACAAAAAGCGCGCTTTACTGGTTTCTCTGGTTGGGAAATGCCTGTGCAGTTTTTAGGCTTAAAGTTAGAACACCAAGCAGTACGTTCGAGAGTAGGAATGTTTGATATCTCCCACATGGGCAAATTTACCTTTGTCGGCGAGGGTTTGGTTGATGCTTGGCAGACTTTAGTACCTTCAGATTTAAGCCGTCTTCAGCCAGGTCAAGCAATGTACACAGTTTTGCTTAACCCCCAGGGAGGAATTATCGACGATATTATTTTTTACTATCAAGGAGATAGCGAAGAAGGACAAAAGGCGGTGGTAATCGTCAATGCGGGAACAACGGACAAAGATCATGCTTGGATTTTGCAGCAACTACCGAACAATTCGATAGTCATGGAAGATATTTCCCAACAACAGGCATTAATTGCCCTGCAAGGGCCCAAAGCTTTTGAAGTTTTACAGAGTTTGGTTGTCGAAGATCTTAGTACTATGACTGCTTTTACGCATCGGACTGTCAATCTTCAAGGAGCGTCTGCTTTTATTGCTCGTACTGGCTATACAGGGGAAGATGGTTTTGAAATTATGCTCGAACCAGCAGCAGCACAAAAGTTATGGCAATCTTTCTTAGAAGTTGGGGTTGTTCCTTGTGGTTTGGGTGCTAGGGATACTCTCCGTTTAGAAGCAGCAATGAGTCTCTATGGACAAGATATCGATGAGACGACTACCCCCTTAGAAGCTGGTTTAGGCTGGGTAGTCCATCTACAAGATCAAGGGGATTTTATCGGGCGATCAGTCTTAGAACAACAAAAAGAGCAGGGAGTTCAACGCCGTCTAGTGGGGTTAGAAATGTCAGGGCGACATATAGCCCGTCATGGTTATCGAGTCATCTTTGAAGGGGAAGCGGTAGGAGAAGTTACCAGTGGTACTTTAGCCCCCACAATTGGAAAAGCGATCGCCCTTGCCTATGTAACTAAATCTCTCAGCAAGATAGGACAAGCTTTAGAAGTCGAAATTCGCGGTAAAACTTATCCTGCTACTGTGGTTAAAAAACCTTTTTATCGTTCTCCACATCGTTAGAATTTTTTTGCCAGGGCGCAAGCCTTGCGCCTCTACTTGTTACCTACTACTTTTTTTCTGACCTCTGACCTCTGACCTCTGACCTCTTTAGCTATTCAATCCAGTTTTTAGCTCTCATGACAGCTTTTGACCACATAGCAAAATTTGCTTGGGCTTGAGACTGCCCTTCTCCTGGTTCAAAGATTCTATCTATCTGGCGATCGCTAATTAACTTTTGACAATTATCCCAAAAACCAACTGTTAATCCTGCACCAAAGGCTGCTCCTTGGGCGGTGGCATCTAGCACTACAGGACGTTCTAAGGGTACTCCCAAAGCATCTGCCTGGAACTGCATTAAAAAGTTATTTTGGGCTGCCCCACCGTCAACTTTAAGCAAGGATACGGGTTTATCACTATCTTTATTAACTGCATCTACAACTTCTTTAACTTGATAGGCGATCGCTTCTAGTACTGCTCTGACCATGTGTTCTCGTTGCACTCCACCAGTAATCCCCAAAAAAGCTCCGCGGGCTGTCATATCCCAATGAGGCGCACCCAAACCACTCAGGGCAGGTACAAAATATACACCGTTAGTATTATCTACCTGCTGACAAAGAGCTTCTGTATCCGCAGCATTACTAATTAATTTCAGACCATCTCGTAACCATTGAATTGCTGCCCCTGTGGTAAAAATTGCCCCTTCTAAAGCGTAGTTGGTTTGTGATTTAGTACTCCATGCCACTGTCGAGAGGAGTTGATTGTGAGAGCGTGTTACCGTTGTACCTGTCTGGGCAACCAAAAAGCAACCTGTACCATAAGTACACTTAAGTAAACCAGGGCGATCGCAACCATGAGCGAATAAGGCTGCCTGTTGATCACCAAAAATAGTAGCAATAGGAATTTCTGCCCCTAGTAAGTTTGGTTCACTGTTGCCAAATACGCACATACTAGGTTTGATTTCGGGCATAATTTGGCGAGGAATGTTGTTGAAAAGCTTTAGTAAAGAATCATCCCAGTCTCCCGTGTCTAAATTCATCAACATGGTACGACTAGCATTACTGATATCAGTGGCATGAACTTGTTTACCAGTTAAATTCCATAATGCCCAGGTATCGATTGTCCCTGCCATCACGTTATCCCAATTAGTATCAGGTTGGTTTTGTTTTACCCAATCAATTAGCCACGCTAGTTTGGTAGCAGAAAAATAAGCATCGAGGACTAAACCTGTTTTTTGTTGAATAATTTCCGCTTGACCTTCTGCTTTCAGGCGATCGCACATCTGGGCAGTACGTCGATCCTGCCAAACAATAGCTTTATGTAAAGGTTGACCTGTAGTTTTATCCCAAAGTAAACAAGTCTCTCTTTGAACAGTTAAACCAATAGCTGCAATTTCTGATGCTTCTGTGTGGTTATCAGCCATAACCTGCTGTATACAGTTGCCTACACCCTGCCAAATTTCTGTTGGATCGTGTTCTAACCAGCCTGGTTGAGGATAATGTTGAGTTAATTCTTTGTAAGCCTGACCGACAACATTTCCCTGGTGGTTAAACAAGATTGCTCGATTGCCTGTAGTACCTAAATCAAGAGCCAGAATATATTTTTTGTCGGTCATAAAAAACACCAAAATTCTACTTACTGTAGGTTTACAGTAAAGTTTTGGTTTAAAGAGTTTTTATTAGGTTTTTTTAGGAATTTTAGGTACAAACTTACTTATTATAGTACTCTCATGTGTTAAGTATTTAAACAATTATAAGTTTAGAGCTTATAGCTAATCGCTTCGCGATTTTAATTCACCAATATAAGCAATACCAATAATACTTAGTTTCCACTTCTGCGGCTCGAATTGTGTCGGCACAATCTTAACAAAATCCAATTCAAAATCTTGAGGATATTCTGGACAGAGAGAAATTGAGACTGGCGCAAAATCTGAAGATGCAGCAAATCTCCGCAAAGGCAGAGTAATTAAATTAATTACATTTTGCGGTTTGATCTTGTTAACCCATTCTGAATAAGAGGTAGTAATAATCTTTTGTCCATCAAACTCAATGTTAATAAAACCATCATTAAGATCGGATTTAATAAAAATTGCCATTAAGCTTCCTTTTAATAAAAAGTCTAAGGAATTTCCTTGATAAATAGTAAAATTTTTTTCTTTAAATACAGTATTTTGATAAATTGAGATTTTAGGTGGCTGGGAGAAAAATTTGCCATTTTCAAAACGATCAAAAAAAGCCAAATTTTCAAAATTATCAGGATAAATCGGTTTAATATCGATAGTTTGATACTGATTTCTACGAGATTTTAAATTTTTAATAATCCCTATTTTATTTAGTTCATTAACAATTGTTTGGGCAATAACTTTTACTCCTTCTGGTCTTGTGTAATGAGCATGATCTTTATCATTATATAAAGACTTAACATAATCTAATCCTTGAGATTCAATCAAGACTTTGGTTAAATTAATTACAGGTAAGTTATATTGCTCACCAATTGACTCATAAAGCTCTGATAAATGACAATAATTATCATAAAAACTTGATAAGTTAATTCCAAAAATTAAAATAACAATTAAACAACTGGGATTAGATTTTTTTACCTGCCTAATAAATCCTTCTAAAGACTTTCCTACTAATTCTAACGAATATTGTTTGTCTTCAATAGCAAGTCGATCGTTTACACAATACTCAAAAAAGATAATATCACTGTTGGCTGCAAGATCATGTCTATGTTGTTGAATTGCCCCATAAATATTAGGAACACCACCTAAAGAATAGTACTGTAAACTAGTTGAACGAAAGCTTATTTTACTAATATAAGTATCAAGATATTTAGCATAACCTCGTCTAATTACAGAATTAGAACCACCGACTATCGAAATTCTTAAAATAGATTGTTTATTAATGTTTAAAAGGTTCTTGATAAACATTTAAAATTTACTAAATAAAAATATACCGTTACAAATATACCATTATCGTCTTATTTTGAGATAATTTATTCTTCAGCAAACAATTTAGACTGTATTTTATGCCTACTTTTGTCAAAATAGAAAAAGGAATAGTTAATAAAACTACTTTTGATCAATATGTTACTGCTCACAAAAACTATGTACGCCAATTAATTGCTCAAGGGCATAAAGCGCGAACTGGCTATTGGCAGGAACGAGGAGGAGGAATGTTAATTTTTGAAGCAGATTCCTTAGCAGAAGCCAAAAAAATTATTGCTCAAGATCCTTTAATCGTCAACAATTGTGTTAAATATGAATTACACGAATGGCGGATTGTTGTTGAATAACCTAAGCTGTTATGTTTTTAAATTGTATATTTTGCTGTTAAAAAACCAGGTTTGCGAACACTTATTCTGACTCCTGACTCCTTTCTTTCTTAACTAGTAAATTATATACATGACAGCTTACTAACTACGCTTTGTAGAATTCAACTTCTCTACCTGCAAGATCCGCAACTTTATCAATTAAATCTTGACGTTTTTGCTCATCTAAAGCCACAAAAGTCTGAGCCAGATCGACTTTCTCCTGCATTTGTTGGGGATCGTCAAACCCAGTAATTAAAACACTTACAGGCAAAGACCAAGCAAAATTAATCGCATCCGCAATACTAACTCGCTGAGGTACAATTTTTGCCTTGTCTCCATGCTGTCCGTGGCTAGAACCACCAAAAAAGCCACCATTGGCTAGAGATTTCATCGCCAGTAGGCCAACATTTCGTTCAATTAGTTTTGGCAATACCTGTTGAATAAAACTTGAGTAGCTAGGATCGGCGATATTAATGGGCATTTGACACGTATCAAAAATATCTGACTGTTCTAAAACTCTGAGGTGAGCTGCTGGTTGCCGATGACCTGTAAAACCCAGATGACGGACTTTTCCAGTTACTTTTGCTTTCGCCATAACCTCAAACACACCATCATTAATACGTTGATCGACATCTGTAGGGCTATCAACGCTATGAACTTGCCACAAGTCCAAATAATCAGTATTCAAGCGACGTAAGGATTCTTCTAAATGAAGTTGTGCAGTTTGAGCATCACGGGCGGTGGTTTTGGTCATCAGATAAATGACATCTCGATACTTGGGAGTCAATAATTTACCCATCCGAGATTCACTGTCTCCAGAGTGATAAGATTCAGCCGTATCGAAAAAGCGTACCCCGCCTTGCAGAGCGATTTCAATACTTGCCTGGGCATCTCTTTCACTCAATCCGCCCAAATGCCAGCCTCCAACACCAAGCATTGTGACGGCTTCATTAGTACGCCCTAAAGTTCTCAGAGGTAATAATTTACCCAGGCGATCGGTGGTAGGCTGAGTATTTATGAGATTAGCGTTGTCAAACCTTAGGTTATTGTCCTTTAAGTTTGATTGTTCAGCTTTGGTTTGAGAAGATACTAAAATACCTGTTGTAAAACCTGCTAGCCATTTGAATACAATTCGTCTCTCCATAAGCTGATTTTTCAGTTGTAGTCTTCTATATAGACAGAGTATAGTAACTTAACTCAAAACACGAATCAACTCCAAAGGTAAGCCATCTGCATCGGCGATAAAAGCAACTTCATAAACAGATTCACCAATCATCTGTTGTTGAGGTTCAAGTAGAAGTTGGAGAGGTTGAAGTTGTTCAGAATTTGTGGTTTTGGCGATCGCGATTTTTTGTTGTAATTTTTCCAGCCAACTAGATAAATCGGTGGTTAAATTCGTCAAATCAAAAGATAAATGGTAGTAACCAACGTAATGCTCATCATTAAAAGCATCAGGGGCAGGTTTTGGTTCAGGAATTTGAATTAATTCGATTCTACCTGCTAGCCCAGTCATCCAACAAGCTAGGGTATATCCTGTAGTAAAACGCTCTTGAACAGTAAAACCCAACTGTTCGTAAAAAGCGATCGCTCTATGGATATCTGCTGTCCGAATCGAGGCATGGTGCATTATTTTCAGTGAATTGAAAAAATAAATTTAATTAAAATTTAATATTTTAGTTACTCAAATAAGAAACGGTAAGGGTAATGGCGGGGAACTCCAGGTTCTTTTTCTAAAATAAAGTTAATAATTTCCCAACAGGGTTCGGAACTATCTTCAGGACTAAAACTAATTGGTAGACCATAAAGTTTGGGAGATTTAAATTCTGGTCTTTCTCGCCAAGGATGACTACGGCCTAAATAAGAACTAACCAAATCTCGGTAGCGGTTAGCAATAATCACCTTAGTAGCGCGATAACCTTCGGTATAAAGAGCATCCAAAGCTTCATGAATTTCAAACCGAATCCCATCGGGATGCGTGTGTTGACGATACCATTGGTTTTCCCAACGTCGCCAACGTCTACCTGAAGGTAGATGAATCAATTCTTTAATTTTGGGGTCAGCTTCAAAAGCACCATGACGACTACAGAGATAGGTATCTGTCAAAGTGAGGGCAGGAATTGTCTGTCGGCAGTGAGGACAAACAATCTCAGGACCAAAAACAGGGTATTGTAAAATTAAATTCATATGTCACAAGTCTTGTTCTTCTACCTTATAACACGGCTGCATCTTGTTAGCCTAAATTGTCGGAATATCGTTAGATAGCTTATTTTAAACTATGACTCAATCTCCCACTTCTCATTGGTCTATCCCAGATTTGTCTTTAGCAGCTTTTGTTGCTCCTAATGCGACAGTAATGGGCAATGTCTTATTAGACGAAGGAGCTAGCGTTTGGTATACGGCGGTGGTGAGGGGAGATGTTGAAAAAATTGCGATCGGCAAACATACTAACATTCAAGATGGGGCAATTTTACATGGCGATCCTGGTAAGCCGACCATTCTCGAAGATTATGTGACTGTTGGTCATCGGGCAGTAATTCATTCGGCTCATATTGAAACTGGTTGTTTAATTGGGATCGGGGCGATTATTCTCGATGGAGTCAGGGTAGGTGCTGGTAGTATTGTTGGCGCTGGTAGTGTGGTGACTAAAGATGTCAGGGAGCGATCGCTCGTAATCGGTGTACCAGCCCGCAAAATTAAAGACGTTACTGAAGTACAAGCAGCAGAACTGCTAAAACACGCTCTCAACTACGAAAAACTCGCTCAGGTTCACGCTGGCACTGGTACAGATCCAGGATTTAAATAGGATCAAAAAATTAAAAAATTAGCAGTTTAGCTAAATTTTGCCTAAGATTTGAATTATCCATCAGGATTAAGCTAAAAGTTGATTAAAGTTTTATTAAGTCATGAAAACAACTGCAACTTCTCAGTCTGCTCTGCGAGAAGTAATAGTTGGCAAACTGGGCAAAAACATTCTTTGGAGTTTAGAAAAATTCCTGACTCGTTATTCTCTAGTTGCAACTACTCCTTTCTTGGAATCAAATCAATTTAGCTGGGTAGCTTTATTAGAATCAAACTGGCAAGTAATTAGAGATGAGTTGAACGTAATTAGACAATATACTGACCAGCTACCGCGTTTTCAGGATATTTCTCCCGATCAAGCCAAGATCAGCCAGGATAATCTTTGGAAAACTTTTTTTCTTTATGGTTATGGGATCAAAATGGCGCGCAACTGCAATTATTGTCCCAAAACTACTGAGATAATTGAGCAAATTCCTGGGTTAAAAACGGCATTTTTTTCGATTCTCATGCCAGGCAAACACATTCCCGAACATCGAGGTCCCTATAAAGGTGTTTTGCGTTGTCATTTACCCTTGAAAGTTCCCCAAGCAAAAGAACAGTGTGGTATTCGCGTAGATCAAGAGGTGCGCCATTGGGAAGAAGGAAAATGTTTAGTTTTTGATGATTCTTATCCTCATGAAGCTTGGAATAAAACTGACGAAATTAGAGTAGTTTTATTTTTAGATATAGTTCGCCCGACAAGCTTTCCTGCCTGCCTACTGAATCACTTATTGCTTAATTTAATCCGTTGGTCACCGTTTATTCAAGATGCTCAGAAAAACCAAAACCAATGGGATCAACGTTTAGCGAAAGTTTTTAAATAAACCTTTCTACCTCCTTTTACTTGCCTAAGATTAATCGCTCTAGATAATTAAGTATGCGAATTACTTCTTGTATAATCTGCTGAGAATCGATCCCAAAGACGATTTGCACCAGGAAAAAAATCGCCAAAATTACCAACAAAGTTTTAATAGTGGCTTGAAAAACTTTAATTGACCAAGTAAATAATAGCCATAAAATAATCACTGCTGCGATCGAGATAATTATTTCTATTGACATAGATCTAAGAAACGAGTATCAGTGAGATTATACACTTGTTGTCAATGGTTAAGACTGGCAAGATAAACAGCTTAAAAACAGGCAAAAATACAGCCGAAGGTAAGAAAGGAATAATTAATAATTAATAACGAGTAGCTAGGTTATGATGTTTAATCTTTTAAACTACCTGTAATCCCACTAAACATAAGGTTAGAGTCTGTGAGTTGGGTCATTTTTGAGGTTGTTGAGAGGCTTAAAACCTACTCCCAAAAGCAGGAATTGCAATTAGCTGAGGCTGTGGCGACAAATAATGTTACTAGTGTCAGACAATTACTACAACAGGGAGTAGATCCTAATGTCAAAATCGTTGGCAATTCAGAGCCATTAATATTTTTAGTGTTTGCCAAAAATTGGTTTACCTTGCCTGGAGGTAAAATTGGCGATCGCCAGAAATCATTCTACAACTTGACGGTTAAAGAAGAGTGTTTACGTCTTTTGCTTGAACACAAAGCTAATCTTAACCTCAAAGATACTCTGGGAAGAACTGTTTTAGAGATAGCAATTGTTTGGTGTCTACCACAGATTGTCAAATTATTGTTGCTTCACGGTGCTGATCCCAATCTCCGAGATCGCAATGGCATAACTCCTTTAATGAAAACAGCTATTTTGGGTATTCAAGATGCACGACCAATGTTAGATAAACTACAAATTATTATGCATCTAATTGACAGTGGCGCAGAAATTAATGCTCAAGCACCAGATGGTAAAACGGCTCTAATGTATGCGGTTGGAAATTCCAGGCTCGAGATAGTAGAGCTATTAGTTAACAGTGGTGCGTCTTTATCAATTACTGATCATCAAGGCAATCAAGCTTCAGATATCATTGCTCGAGAAGTTACAAAACAACAACAAACCTATCTGCAAACTATCTTGACTCAACCCCAGTTAAATTTAGTTAAACCCACATTCGGCAGCCCCACAGATGAAATACGAAAGAAATCTCCCAAAAC
>CAYMWC010000143.1:0-15186 GCA_964393695.1 uncultured Pleurocapsa sp. | reverse complement strand
AGCTCTTAGCTCTTAGCTTTTAGCTTTTAGCTTTTTTTTGATTTAAACCTTAATTTACTAACCCTCATCGTAAAGTAACAACAATTGATGACTAACGCTATAATTGCCTAAATAACTTATGGTTCAATTATCGACTATATATAATTTAATGCTTAAAAACTTATTACGTTTGCTAGCTACTTCTGCTAGCCTCGTCGCTTTATTATTATTTGCCAATACCGCAATAGCTGCTACTACAGATAACTTTTTACTCCTAACTGTAAAGCAGCCAGAATTAGAGCTAGTTAACTTAAACGTTATTAGTCCTGGTCTAGAATTAACAAATCAGTATAATAATACCTTGTTACAGCATTTAGGCTGTTCTTGTGCGGTTTGTACTCAAGGAATTAATCAGTGACCAGTAATCAGTAATCAGTAATCAGTAATTAATTACAGATGCTTGATTTAGCCAAAATAGCAGGACAAATTCCTGGTATCAGCCAACATTTACATAAAGAAGCGATCGCTTCTCGTCAGAGATTGGAGTCTGCCCAAAAACTGCAACAACAAGCAGCTAATCGACAAGCAGAATTAATTCAAACTCAAGAGGATTTTCGCGATCGCTTTTTATTTGCTGCTGCCACTCCCGTCGAACCTTTAGATCGCTGTTTTCCTATTCAGCCAGCCCCCTATAGCCATAGTGTGTTTGCTACTGATGGTTCACAAATTTCCCCTTCCCACCATGAAATTGCCTACTGTTATTTAATTAATATTGGTCAAATTATGCTCCACTACGGGCAGAGTTTGCATCCTTTATTAGACAGTGTGCCAGAAGTATTTTATAAAACTGAAGATCTCTATATATCCAAACAATGGGGAATTCGTTTAGAAGAGTGGATGGGTCATTTGCGTACTGTCTCGGAAACTGAAACCTTAGCGGAAATGGCTTGTAATTGGGTACTACCTCCAGGAGAACATCATGATATTCCTAATCTGGCGTTGGTAGATGGTTCTTTAATTTACTGGTTTTTAGATGGTTTACCTATTGAGGCGAGGGATAAAATTCTGCCACCGATTTTAGCTGCTAGTGAAAGACTCAGAAAGACTAAAATCCCAATGATAGGCTATGTTAGTGCTTCTCGTAGTACTGAAGGCTTAAACTTTTTACGCTTACAAACCTGTACCCATGAACATCCTAACTGTGTAGTAAACTGTAGCGATTTAGTTGATAAATATCCCTGTCAAAAACTTGAATCTTTGCGAGACTCAACTTTTTGGGCAGGTCAATTGCAACCAGGACAAAGAAGCCCCTTGTATCGTAGTAATTTGCGTATACTTGACCTTTACGAAGACCCACAAAAAATCTACTTTTGCTATGTCAATGTCGGTGCTGAAATAGCTCGTTTGGAAATCCCTGCTTGGGTAGTGGCAGACAGGGCGTTATTTGAGCAATCTTTAAGCATTGTGCTAGCTCAGGTACAAAAAGGTTATGGTTATCCTGTAGCCCTGGCAGAAGCTCATAATCAGGCAGTAGTTAGAGGAAGCGATCGCGCTCGTTTTTTTGCTCTTTTGGAACAACAGCTAATTAAAGCAGGTCTACGCAATGTCGGCACATCTTACAAAGAAGCTCGTAAACGAGGCAGTATTGCTTAATAACTTTTGGCGCAAATAACCAATCACAAAGAATAAAGATTTAACACAAGCTATCGCTTTAATTAACAATCATTTGTTACAATTACTGGCGATAAAGTTAAGATGTAAAACATTTCTTCATTGAGCCAACAATCATTAGATACAATAACTATTAGTGATCCCAGTCTCGATACATTGACTCAAGAGCTAGCTGCTATTCAGCAAACTAATTCTCGACGAATCGCGCTCTTAGGTTCTCGCCATGTGCCGATTATGCACCAACAGCTAATCGAAATGATGAGCTATGCTTTGGTTCTAGGGGGTAATCGTTTGCTTACTTCTGGGGCGATTGGGACTAATTCCGCAGCAATTAAAGGTGCAATGCGCGCTGATTCTAACTTACTGACAGTAATTCTGCCCCAAAGTTTATCTCGTCAACCTCAAGAGTCAAGAACTCAACTTGAAAAAGTGGTTCATTTAATCGAAAACTCTAAAAACGATCATTTATCTTTAGGAGAAGCGAGTGCCTTGTGCAATAGTGAAATTATTTCCCGTTGTGATCAATTAATTTGCTTTGCTTTTCATGACAGTAATACTCTTTTGCAGACCTGTCGAGAAGCAGAAGATCAGCGTAAAATAGTTACTCTTTTTTATTTTGATTAGATAATTAAAAATATGAATTTAGCTGTTAGTACGGTGCTTCTTTACTCGGTAGCAGGGGCAGTAATCTTGGCTTACGCACCTTTTTTAGTGGTGGCTTGGGGACGTTTACAAACAGGATATGATCAATCTGCTCCCCGCGCCATGTTTGATAAGCTACCACCCTACGCTCAAAGAGCAACTTGGGCGCACCAGAACAGCTTTGAAGCTTTAACTATTTATGGTTTAGCTGCTTTGATGGCTTATACTACAGGAGTTGATTCAGATTGGGCTAAAATTGCTGCATTGGCTTTTATTATTGCCCGTTCTTTATACTCTATATTCTATATTCTTAATATTCCGATTGGGCGATCGCTGATGTTTGCAATTGGTTCTCTGGCTGCTTGGACTTTATTTGTTTTAAGTATTTTACAAGTTAGTGTTTAGGCACAATTTAATACGCCTAATGTAAATTAGCTTCAAGTCACTTTCCGTATGTCGATTCAACCACTTGATTCTCAATATGTGACAGCTTATAAAGCTATTCGTCTCGAAGCTCTACGTGAATGTCCATCTGTGTTCAATTCAAGTTACGAAGAAGAAAAAAAACGACCTGATTCAGACTTTGCTGATTCACTTGCAACCAGTCCAAACCGCATCACATTTGGTGTTCTTGACATTACTCAACTTATAGCTATTGTTAGTGTGACACGCGATAAACGTAAAAAGGTTAATCATAAAGGAAGTATAAGTGGTATGTATGTCTTAGCAAGCCATCGAGGTAGAGGCTTGGGCAAGCAGTTGTTAGCACATGCTCTTGAGTTTGCAGATTCACAGGCAAAATTGATACAACTAACGCTTGTAGTCAATACTACAAATACTTCAGCCATTTCACTCTACGAGTCGTTTGGTTTTAAGATGTTTGGTATTGAACCACTTGCTGCGATCATCGACGGAGTGCCACACTCTCAAATGCACATGGTACGTCTTAAATAGTTTGCAATTTAATTATTATCCATAGCAGTCTTGTTTGAGTTGTGAATAAATTTATGAGGCAAAAGTAAAAAAAATTAAAATAAATAAAAAAGAGACTTAGATAAACTATTGTTTCCGCCTATCCGTCTCTTGGGTTTTTGATTTGATCATTATTGATAGTGATCAGAATTTATTTAATTGTTTGATTGATAAGTGCTACTTGAGTTAAAGCTGACTGCTTTTGTTGAGCAATTACCATTTGAGAATGACGCACCTCGGTATTAATTGCCACTGTCTTCGCATCATACATTTGAGTGGTAAGTTTGGGATAAATACCAATACCCAAGATTAAAACCAGAAAACAGGCTGCAATAAAGATTTCTCTAGGGTTGGCATCTTCAAAAGGAGCTTCTCCAGGTAAAACACAACTGTTTCCAAAACAAACTGCGGGTTCGTTAGTAGGTTTTTTCATTTTGGCTCTATCGATATCACAAGCCAAGGCTTCATTGGAATTGTAAAATACTAGTCTGAGCATTGATAGTAAATAGATAGGAGTCATAATAATTCCGATCGCAGCCAGAAAAACAATTACAGTCGAAAAAGCAGGATTATAGACATCATTGCTGGTTATGCCGACGAAGACAGCAATCTCACTAGCAAAGCCACTCATTCCAGGTAGAGCGAGAGAAGCCATTGCACCTGCGGTAAAGAGAGCAAAAAGTTTGGGCATTACTAAAGCCACACCGTCCATTCGATCCATAAACAAAGTGTGAGTGCGATCGTAAGTTACTCCTGTTAAGAAGAAAAGTACAGCAGCGATCAAACCATGAGATAACATTTGCAACATCGCGCCACTTGTACCAATATCTGTAAAAGAGGCTATACCCAATAAGACAAATCCCATGTGAGAAACTGAGGAATATGCCAAACGACGCTTCATATTGGTTTGACCAAAGGAACTAAAGCCACCATAGATAATGTTAATTACTCCTAATGTTGCTAATAAGGGAGCAAAGTAAATATGTGCATCGGTCAATAATTCCATATTAAAGCGAATTAAGCCATAACCACCCATTTTTAAGAGTACTCCTGCCAAAATCATCGATACAGGGGCAGAGGCTTCACCATGAGCATCGGGTAACCAAGTATGTAAAGGAAAAATTGCTAATTTGACTCCAAAAGCAATTAACAATCCTGCGTAAAGAGGTAATTCTAAGGCTAGAGGATAATCTTTTAAAGCTAAAGCAGCTAGATCAAAGGTGAAATTATCACCATAAAAAGCCATACCTAGTCCTGCTACTAGGATAAATATTGACGCTGCTGCGGTGTAGAGTAAAAATTTTGTAGCTGCGTAACGTCTTTTTGAGCCACCCCAAATAGAGACTAATAGGTATACAGGAACTAATTCTAGCTCCCACATGATGAAAAACAATAGTAAATCTTGAGCTACAAAAACACCAATTTGGGCTGCATATAGCACCAGCATTAAAAAATAAAACAGACGAGGTTTCCTATCTACCTGCCAAGCAGAAAGCATTGCCAAAGTGGTGACAAATCCTGCCAACAAAACCAAAGGCGCAGAAATACCGTCTACTGAAACTGCCCAGCTAATACCCAACTGTGGAATCCAGGCATAATTTTCTGTTAATTGAAACTGAGCGTTACTGGGATCATAATGATTCCAAAATGCATAGCCCATTAAAATGAAATCTGCAATACCGATACTAAGGGCATACCAACGCACGGTTTTACCTTCTTTGTCGGGAATTAAAGGGATCGCTAGGGCAGCGAACAAAGGTAAAAGGATAATCGTGGTAAGCCAGGGAAATTGAGCTACCATTGTTAAATTTTCAAAATTTAATTGTTAATAAAAATATCATATATTAATTTTTGTAAAAAATAATGTTTTTTAGATCACAATTAATAAAAATAACTAAAGTGAACTTTATAAAAAGTAATCTGTATTTTACAATAATTACAATAGTCCTACTCAAGGAGTAAGTACAAAATTTATGATTGCAAAATTGCTTGTTCTAAAGATGTTTGTAAATCTTGAGTAAGATCGGCAACTGCTTGACGACGATTGGTTTGATATAGTTGCCAATAATCGGAAATAAATAATGGTGACATAGCTGTAAGTTGTACCCATTTTTTACCAAGATATGGGAGTTTAAGGTTAGATTCTCCCTTTAGTTGGGCAATCATTTTCCACAGTAGTAAAATCGTATCAGCAAATCTTTCAACAGTAGGTTTTTCAGCTATATACTGTCCTGTAACGCTCACAAAATTCTCAACCAAGCGCATATGCCATAAACGTAACTCTGCTTCGGAAGCGACTAAATTAGCTAATCCTCGAATGGCGGGGGCAAGAGTGTTTAATGCCGACAAATCATCACGATAAATCCGATTCCAGCCAGACTGTTCGACACGACGACAGCGATCGCTAATATTACCATGAGATTTTACTCCCAAAGACTGTTCTGCAACCTTTAAAGCAGCATCTAATAAAGCTTGAAGACGACTAGGTAGGGTTTGATTTTCTGCTACTAACGTTTGTTGATAAAATTTACTATAAAATTCCTCCATCAGAGTTAGAAGATATTCTGCCAAAGCATAAAGTCGTTGATAAAAATCTTCTTCTTGGCTGGGAGTGGGAGATACTCCGTTGATTAAACCTAGAGAGTTTGTAGACGTATTTTTAAATCCGCTATCAATTTCCAACTGCGATAATAACGCTTCCAAATATTGCCAGGGTGCAGTTTGATAAAAATATTTGACTCCTAAAGGGGCGATCGCCACTGCTTCGGAACGTTGTGCTTTCTGTAAATCTTCTTGACACCAAAAACCAAATTGAGCAATACCAGGTTCTAGAGGACTAACAATTTCATTATGACCATTAGTTGCCCCTTCAGGTGCAGCAGCCATCGGCATACAACCATTCACAAATAGATCTCTTATAGAACGTAAACCCACGCGATCTATAGAACCTCGACGAATGGGAGTACCACCCAAATGCGAAATTATCCAGCCAATCTGTTTTCCTGCCCATAGAGGAATACCGCGATCGTAAATAAAGTCAGCATGAACAGGTGATTTTAAAGCTTTACCTTGCTGTTTGGCTATCTGGGGTAATTGATTCCATAATAATTGAGCAATACAAGGTGGATCAGTAACGGCAGGATGACGAAATGCCAGCATAAACCTTGTTTTTCCTGCGTTAAATTGATCATATAGCTCAATTAATTCCGCAGCATTGTCAATCTTAACGCTAATAAGATCCTGGTTATAACGTAACCACAAAGGTAATATTTTTTTGGTTATTTGCCAGACTAAAGGATTGTAAGCTGGTGGAATAAATTCTAGCGAAGGTTGAGCTTGAATCATTATTGTTGGTTTGTGGCTGGTAAATTAGAAATTTATAGCTATTTGCCGTTAGTTTAATCTTTTTTATTCATAACATCAATTCCTCGAAATAACATGAATAAACCACTAATGACAATTAACAGAGCAATTCCACCAAATACTAAATCTATCCAATTGCTATTTTCCATTTGCTTTTTTAAATTGAATATAGAATACTAAAAGTATTATCTGTTATTTTTATACTTAATTATTAGATATAAATGTTTCGTGTTATTACTCCTGGATTTGAAGCAGAATATGCTCGCTGGACAGATGCCTTAAACCAAGCTAATTCTCTTATACCTAGCTGCAAAAGTCTTTTTAAAGATGTGCGTATTTATTATGGAGATAATTTAATCTGGATTTATAGCCGTTCTCATAAATATCCTCAATATATTGGTGCAGGTATTTATGATAAGTTGGCTAAGTTATTTATTAAGGAAGCTCTGGAAGAGGAAGCTCAAAAAAAACAAAAATCGACAATAAAAGAAATAGAATAACTACAAATCTAATATTTAAGATAAAATCCAATTATTAATGTTAGTTAAATTAGCTGCTTGATAATAAAAAAGATAATTAATGTAAGATAATCCGAAAGTGTTAAGTAGCTGGGTGGAATTAAATATAAAATAACGGATTCTTATCTTTCTCCACTACTCCACTACTCCACTACTCCACTACTCCACTAATGAACCAAATCTATACAAAAAATAGTACTTTAGCCCGTCGCTTCTAATGAAATGTCTATAATAAAAATATCGTTGAGAGCGTTTGTCTGATTTTAAACATGAACCAGCAAAGACAAGAAGTTGATCCTGGAGTTGCTTATGTGCTGTGGGCTTTCGGATTATTAGGATTTTGCGGCATTCACCGTTTTTATACTGGTAAAGTAACTAGCGGTTTGCTTTATTTATTTACTTGGGGTTTTCTTGGCATTGGTCAATTCGTTGATTTGTTTCTCATTCCTAACATGACTAGAGAGAGAAATCTCTTTTTGTTATACGAAGCTACAGTTAATGCTCATAACAACAATCCCCAGGTTACTTTGGTTAAAAAAGAAGAATCCGATCCTATGTTGGTATTATTAAAGGCTGCTGCTGCCCATAATAATGTTTTATCTATAGGTCAGGCAATGATCGCTACCGAATTACCCCTTGAAAAAGTAGAAAGTTTACTCAAACAAGCACTGAAACAAGGTCTGGCTCACATTGATAATGATGAACAAACAGGAGCAGTAAGATATCATTTTGATGTTTAGTCGTTCTTACAAAATCAATATACTCTATCAATTGGATTTAGCGTTATACCTGCCAAGGTGGGCAAAAGTGTTTTTGAGCATCTTAAAAGTTAAACCTGAGTATTGCCCACCCTACTGTACCTGTATTGTTTGCAGTTATTTGTTCCTAGTCGCTAGTTCCAAAAAACCACAAAATCTGTAATTCAAAAGTTTAGAAATCTTTGTAATTTAGACTTTGGTAGCTTCAACAGATTTAACACCATTGTTTTCGAGCTTGGTTTCGTGTTTTTGAATCCATAAAGAAGTGCAGGGGATTTTACTTCTGTCGCAACGGTGGGCATATTTCTTGGCTACTTCAGTTACTTCCTTAAGGAGTCCTTGACTGAGGGTTGTAGGTTCTAACCCTAGATCGAGAAAACGTTGATTTTTGACAAAAAGTTCGTTCTCTGGTGCTTCATTGCGAGGATTTTCTAAATAAGCAACTTCTACGCCAGTCATTTCGGCAACCATTTTAGCTAAATCTCGGACACGATGAGTTTCAGTCATTTGGTTGAGAATTCTGACTCTTTCACCTTGAACAGGAGAATTTTCAATCGCCAGTTGAACACAACGCACAGTATCTTTAATGTGAATAAAAGCTCTAGTTTGTCCACCAGTACCATGTACCGTTAGAGGATAGCCAATGGCTGCTTGCATCAAAAAACGATTGAGAACTGTACCATAGTCTCCATCATAGTCAAAACGGTTGACTAGCTTTTCATCCATCAGAGTTTCAGGAGTATTTGTTCCCCAGACAATACCTTGGTGTAAATCGGTAACGCGAATACTGTCATTTTTGTTGTAGTAATAAAAAAATAGTTGATCCTGGGTTTTGGTCATGTGATAAACACTACCAGGATTAGCTGGATAGAGAATTTCCTGTTGAATGCGATCGCCCTTATCAGTAACAACTTCTACATCTAGATAACCTTCGGGAATTTTCATCCCCGCAGTACCATAGCCATAAACCCCCATTGTACCCAAGTGAACCAGGTGAATATCCAAACCCGAGTCAACAATCGCACAGAGCAAATTGTTAGTAGCGTTAAGGTTGTTGCTAACTGTATAGCGTTTGTGCTTAGAAGACTTCATCGAATAAGGAGCAGCCCTTTGTTCAGCGAAATGCACTATAGCATCAGGTTTTTCTGCCAAAATTAAGTTTAATAAGCGATCATATTCTTCGGCAATATTTATATTGTAAAATTTAATGTTTTTACCTGTAATTTCTCTCCAGGTACTAAGTCGCTGTCCAATAGGTGCAATGGGGGTTAGAGAACTAATTTCTAGCTCATTGTCAATGTTGCGTCTAGATAAATTATCAACAATCACAACTTCAAAACCAAGGTTCGATAAATGTAGTGACGTGGGCCAACCACAAAAACCGTCTCCTCCTAAAATGATAACTTTCATATTTTACTCCCAACTATAAAATTCATAATTAAACGATGCTGCTCCAGGTTGAATTGTATAATGGCAACCTACGATTATTTAACCAAACTTTACGCCTCTATTTTTTCTTTTACTGGAGAATTGTGTCTAGGAATACTAGCTCGTGACTCAAAAAAGCAATTATTTTTGTCTTTTAAAACATTTCTGAGATAAAGCTGATAACCAAAACCTGTAAAGTGGGCTATAGGCATCGTTGCAATCGCGAGCGTACAACAAAGCCAACGACCAATCAAACTTGGCACTGGTTTTTTGGGGTTGTACCAAAATTCTTCACAAAATCTATTATTGTATTTTAAAGTAATTCTGGCTGCTTCCCAAGAAATTAAGCATAAACCCAATAAGATCAAGGAAATAGTATGAAGTTTGCCTCCCAAGACAGTTAGATCGATAATTAAAGCTATAGTTAGCAACATTACCCCAAAAAAAGGGATTTTATTTCTTAAGGGTAATTTATCGGCATATCTAGCCGACATAATGCAACTACCACGACCATATTTAACATACTGTTGCCACAAGCTCAACCAATTACGACGAGGAAAATACCAAACCTTGATTTTGGAACTAATATAAATAGAGCGATCGCCCTTAGCTTTGAGTAAGCGAAAATTTAGCTCGGAATCTTCTTTGCGAGTAACTTCATAGCCACCAATGTCCTGTAACACAGATCGCCAAAAACATCCGAGAAATACTGTTTCCGCATAGCCATTATAGTGAGGATCGCGATATTTTGCCCCACCACTACCCAAAAGACTGCGAGAAGCCAAGGATACACCAGCTTGAAAAGTATTAGCAGCGATAAAACGTTGCGCTCCCCCGACATTTACTGCTTGAGATTTTTGCAGAGCTATTACACATTGTTCTACATAATCTGGGCCATAATTACAATGAGCATCGGCTCTTAAATAAATATCTCCTTCACAAGCCTCTAACCCAATATTCAGGGCTGCTGATTGAATACGTCTCGGATTTTCTAAGAGCTTGACTTGTGGATAGGCACGAGATAGACCTATGACCTTATCCTGTGTCCCGTCTGTACTCAGCCCATCTACAATAAGTATTTCTAATATATTAGGATACTCAGAAGCCAAAAACTTAATTACAACTGCTTCAATGTTGTCTACTTCATTGTAAGTGGGAATGATAATTGAAACAGAAGGATTTTTGCTCACACTCATGTTGATTTTGGTCTAGGGTAGTTTATATTTTTAGCATTAGTTTGGTGAATTTATCGTCAAATACTGCAAAAATAGTTCAAACTGAGTAAGTATCTTACTTGATCGGTTGCTCTAACTCAATTAAAACCATCCAAGCTTGTCGTCTAATTAATGGTAGTTTCAACAAAATTGCATCAATAAATCCGCAAAAACCCAATAAAATCTTAAATCCAGGCTTACCTGCAATTAAGCTAACTGCTAAAGAAGTTAGATAGAAGTAATGAATTTTGGTTCGTTTAAAATTACGTTTAATAGCTGTTAAATCTTTAGCTAAGAGTGGATGTTCATCTGCTGAACGAATATTGGGTGTCAGACGACGATATAAGTTAATCAAAAAATTATGTCCTAATGGTTCAATAAAAATTGCCTTTCCTTCTGGTTGTAGGATTTTGGTCATAGAATTAGTAGCTGCGGTTAAATCCAGATGATGTAAGATACCTGAGCCACAAATTAAATCGTAAGAGCTAGTTGCAAATGCCAAATTTTCTGCATTCATCATCTCAAAGGTGATATTGTCTGACAGATTTTCTTCTTCTGCTTGCTCTTGAGCGACTTTGATTGCCACTGGTGAAATATCAATGCCTGTAACTAATTTCGCTTGATTCTTAGCTATTTTACAAGCGTAACTACCTTTACCACAACCATATTCAATAACTTTAGCATTGTGACTACTAGCTATAATCTTTTGCTGATAAGCTCTGGCAATTGAACCAGTAATGCTATAAAACTTACTTACTTTTTGTTGTCTTTGCTGATCGTCAGTGTAGCGGAGATCGTGAAATTGCTGTTCTCGTTCAATTCGCTTGTTGCTGCTGGTCATTGATAGTTAGCCTCAATAGATAGTATTGCTTAACTTGTGCATTGGTTGTTTAGTTTTTGTCTATAACCAAAGTTTGGCTGGCACCATTGCTAGCCTCAAGATAGATTTGAGTAAGCAGTAGGTATCAACTTTCAGACGATTCAACTTAGATAACTGAAAGTAGCGATCGCGTATACGCCGATGATTGGTAAACTGTTGAAAAACTCGAATGGAAGATACGCCTGTGGTATCGTAATAAGCAATGGGAAAATAGAATAAAGTCGGGCTGGATAGGAGATTTGCCCTAACGTTATATTCGTAGTCCATACCCATAGACAAAGATTCATTGTATAAACCAACCTGGCTGATCAATCTACGGGAATAGAATGTTGACTGATGGCAGACAGGATTACCATACCAAAAAAGACTATTTGTCCAAGTTCGATGTTGTTGCCGATATTTTTTGAGATATTTATTTTTGCTGACGGAAATAGTTTCTCCTGTTC
This sequence comes from uncultured Pleurocapsa sp., assembly GCA_964393695.1. Lineage (GTDB taxonomy): Bacteria > Cyanobacteriota > Cyanobacteriia > Cyanobacteriales > Xenococcaceae > Waterburya. Next base: position 3,315 of record CAYMWC010000143.1, on the reverse strand, counting down.
CCCAGAGCCATTGATTTTGAGAGTAAGATGCTATTACTTTGGCTATGACATCATCAGCGACTAGGGTATCTCCTGAATTAAGAAATAAAACTATCTCTCCTTGACCGTGATTGATACCATTATTAAAAGCGGCAGCAATACCTGTTCCTACTTGAGGATAAAACAAAAAATTCTTAGTATGGGCAAAACTTTGAAGTTGATTTAGTTCTGTTTCAGTGCAGGCGCGATAAATAATAATATGATTTATATTTTCATAGGATTGTTGGCTGACATTGTTAAGGGTAGTAAATAAAGCAGTATCAATTTGGCTGGTAATTGTTACTATATCGATAGATATACTTTTCGTCATTACTCATCGCTATTAATTGTCAATTGTGAATAATTCATTGTGCCAGCTTACTACATAAATCATTAAAAACTCGTAAGTATTTTTGAGTTTGCTGCTCTAAATTAAATTCAGTGATCGCTTTCGTTCTACTCTTGTCTGCTAGTTGTTGATATCTAGTTACATCAGCTAAAACCCAGTGAATTCCCTGAGCTAAATCTTCTGGAACAAAAGCTTGGGCTAAATAGCCATTTTTTTGATGTTCAATCATATCTGGCATCCCGCCAATCTTAAAGGCTACAGAGGGAGTACCACAAAAAATCGACTCTAAGACAGTGTTGGGTAAATTATCTTGAGTTGAGGGAGCGACAAATACATCTGCTGCTGCATACAGTAAAGACAAAGAGATATCATCGTTAAATTTGCCAACATAGTGAGCTTTATAACCAAAATCCACTGGATTTACAGGGGCAGAAGCTCCAAAAATTACTAACTCCACTTGTTCGGAAGATTCTAGCTGTTGCAGATTTTTTAAGGCTGAAAGTAAGAGCGGAAAGCCCTTACGTTGATCTTGGGTACTATTTAATGCCCCAAACAAAATAATTTTTTTATCCTGGGGTAAATTCAAAATTTTTCTGGCTAATTGGGTAGGATGAGGTTGATAAATTTGCGGATTAATGCCGTAACCAATGACTTTAATTGGTAAATTTTTAAATAAAGAGCTATTTTGGGCGCACTTAGCTAGCCAATTACTAGGGCTAACAATAGTCATGTTTAAATTTTGCCAAGCTTTCGCCTTGCGTTGCCAATTCCAGCGAGATAAATCCCAATTTCGACTAGAGTCTAATTGAGGACAAGAGCCACAAGACTGTTGATAGCGATCGCATTCTCCACTATAATGACATCCCCCTGTAAATGCCCACATATCGTGTAAAGTCCAGACTATAGGTCGTTTAAACTTAGCTAATGCCTCAATTGGCACAAAACCACCACATATCCAGTGAAGATTAATAATATCGGGGTTAATTTGCTCGATTTTGTTAATAATGTTGTTAGGTAACCATTGAGAAGAAAAGATATTGATTGTGCGATCGCGATTGGGATATAAAGCCAGAGGAAATTGATCTACAGCAGGTTTTATAGCTGCGATACCTCGTTGCACTTTACTTTTAGGGGCAATAACTGTGTTATCGACACTTTGCTTATTTTGCACCAACATTTGGGAGTCAACACCTGCTGACAATAAGCCTTGATGTTGTCGATAGGCAGAGCGAGCAGCACCTCCCCCTAGATCTTTGGAGCTTATAATTAAAACTTTCAAAATATTCCTACAGATAAATATCAAGGCAATTGTACTGTTAAATTTTGTGAGTTTATTAGACTGCTGAAACCATAAATTTAAAATTGACTAAATTAGGCTGCAATTTTTTGAAAGAGGTAATTAGGGTTTTTCATTGAGTTGACTTTTAATTCTCACAAGCTTGACCATGACAGGGGTTAACTTCAACCAGTACATGGGAAAGAGAGGATATATTATTGAGCAAACTTTTATAATGTTGAGGCGATCGCGGATAATGGGTAACTACGGCAATGGTGGCAGCCAGACTATTTTGACTGATATACCAAACGTGTAAATCGCTAACGCGATTATCAGCATCAGCTTCGATAGCCGTCATAATCTCTAGTTTAGTTTGCTTATCACTTGCTCCATCAAGCAAAATCCCGCCTGTATCTTTTACTAAACCGTAAGACCATTTAGTTATCACTCCTGCACCAACCAATCCCATTACTGCATCTAACCAAATCCAATCTAAATATTTGCCAGCGAATAAAGCAATAATTGCCAAAATCGAGGTGAGAGCATCAGTAATAACGTGAATATAAGCAGCCTGAAGATTGTGATCATGATGATGGTGATGATCATGATCCTGATCTTGTAATAACCCAGCACTAATTAAATTAATAACTAAACCTAAAATAGCAACAGCGATCGCTTCATTAAATTGGATAGTTTGGGGTTGAAAAAAACGAGTTACAGACTCAACAGCAATAGTTAAAGCTGTTACTGCTAAAGCAATAGCACTGGTATAACCTCCAAGGATTGTGACTTTTCCTGTACCAAAAGTATATCTAGGATTATTGACATGACGACGAGCATATTGATAAGCAAACACAGCAATAGCAAATGCTGCTACATGAGTTGCCATGTGCCAACCATCGGCAAGCAAAGCCATTGAGCCAAAGAAACTCCCCGTGATGATTTCTACCACCATAGTTACGGCGGTAAGCCACATGACTATAGTGGTATTTTTCTCAGCGCGATTATTCTTGACGGAAAAATCATGTGAATGTTGCCACTGTTCAAGTGCATCTTTGTGCATAATAATTTACCTGCTTAATTAGGGTTATGGTCATGTCAACTTATAAATAGTCCTCCAAGTTAATTTTGACAGGTTGAGAAACTTAAGAAGATTTTAGAGAATAGAAAACAATGAATAAAAAATTTGCAGCCAAATAAATTAATCTGAAGCTATTTTGGAGTTTGTTGCTATTATTACGCCTCGATACATATTCATTCCACAGGTAAAGGTGTATTCTCCTGGTTTTTCTGGCAGAATTTCGACGGAAGTAGTTTGATTTAAGGTTAGATTTACTGCTTGATTAAAATCGGGCAATAATACTTGTTCCAAACAACTACTAGGATCTTGACGTAAGAAATTTAGTTTGACTGCTTTACCAGTTTGCACCTCAATTCTATTAGGTGTATAACCGCCATCGACCACAATATCTACTGCTTGTATTCCCTGTTTAGTCTCTGCTGTTTGGGATTTAGTTTTGCTCAACATAAACCACCATAATTCTGTCCCAATTAAACTTACTCCGCCGACAATAACGGCCAGTTTTAAGGCTAAAGGCTGTTCTAGCTTTTGAAACTTACTAGTACATTTGGGCGTAAGTAAACCGACTATTATTGTGAGATACTAACTAAG
>CAYMWC010000142.1:0-15320 GCA_964393695.1 uncultured Pleurocapsa sp. | reverse complement strand
GGAGAGGGTTTCAGCCTGACTACCAGTAGTTCATTTGTTCGCGTTGAAAGGGCTGGGTCTTAAACCCAGTTATTCAGACGCTCGCGGACTCGCTACCGCTACGCTATCCGCCAATCGAAAAGAATTCATTGCTGAATTCTGACTCCTTACTCCTGAATTCTGTTTGATAAAGTTACATCTGTACAATATTTGTTTAACCTTGATTATTCCCTATTAATTAAAACGGTAAATAAACCTATGAACAAGATAAGTATTGATATTTTAGGTACAAATAATGGAGATTTGAAAATGCTTGAAAATCATATTTATATAGCAATTAATAAACTCAGGCTTACAGCCAGAGTAACTTGTATTTTTGACTCAGATGAAATTCAAAGACTAAAATTTTTTTCTACTCCGGCCTTGCTGATAAATGGTGAAGTTGTCAGTCAGGGGAAAATGATTTCCTCGAAACAGATTCAGTCAATTTTAAAGGATTTAATTTATTTAAGATAATTAGAGGATATTTGAAATTTTGGCTTACTCAAAAATTGTTAGCATCGCCAGTGAACTAGATTCTTTACGTTGGCATTAGGATTTCTCCCAAATTTTAGCTTTAACGATACTTTTGATAATTTTATGAATGATAGCTATAAAAATCTCGATGAAGGTTTACCAAGCATCTACTTTATCCTAGACATTGTGGGCGTTGTTCTGACGGTTAACCCATTAGGAGCAATGTATCTCGGTTATACAGTTAATAATTTGATTGAAGAACCTGTTTTCGACTTGTTTTATCCAAAAGACGAGAGAAAGTTGCAAATAGGGTTAATGGACTGTATGCGCTGTCAAACCAACCTTTTCAAGAGTGATTGTTCCCTGGTTTGCAAAGATGGCAGTATTATACTTACCAAAGCGACTGCCCAAATGATGCAAGGATCTGATATCAGCCCCAATGTTCTTTTGGTTTGTCAGCCAATGGGCGATCGCCAACCGGGTAATAGATTCTTGAGCCGAAAACGTAAAAATCGGCTTTCACTAATGGACTCAGCCTGACTCGCACTTTCAGTACAGTTGGTGAATCCTTGAGTTTTTTGTGCTGTTATTCTAAATAATTAGCATAATTGCTCACGGCTCATGCAGTGGAGTTTTAGAGCGTCGATGTAATGTTGCTGGACAACATTCTAGAGGTAAAACCTCATGAAAGTTGGCAAAATTTATGTAATGTTCTCCACTTGTGGTTTCATGGATAATATCTACTAGCTGATAGTTCCATAAAACTTCTTGAGCCTGATATACGTGCCGAGCGTGGACGCTTTGAGCAACTGTTTCATCAATGCCACTTAAAGAAATCACAATTTGGGCTTTGAGTTGGGTTAGAGATTCAGTCGTTTGGTTTTGTAGTGGACTCTCTGCATCAATGGGATGAATCGCCGTCCAGGTGAGTGCAAAGCTTGGTGTTTGGCTACGTAATAGACGTAACGGGTAGAGGCGACGCATAAACTGTCCTTCTAGGCTAACCTCATCGCGCAGCAGATAAACCCGCATTTCTGCTTCTACAATTTGATTACCGCGTTGATTAGCGGTGCGAAACATCAATGTAGGAACACCGTTGTAAGGAGTGACTACGGCAAAATGACTGAAGACGACATGAGCGGTGGATTGAGAAAAGCGAGCAAAGGCCAGTCCTGTTACTAGGGCAAAACCCAGTAACTCAACTAGTGCTTCGACTGTAACGACAGCATTGGCATAAAAGGTTTGAGGGTACAGAACACCGTAGCCGATTGATGCTAAGGTTTGTACACTGAAAAAAAATGCGTCCCAAAAGTTTCCAGGTTGAGCATTGGCAATGCTATCTCCCCCAGCTAAATAAACTAAGGCAAAGAATGCATTCAATATTCCATACATCAGTACAATGATCAGAAGAAACCCTGACCAGGGAATTGTCAGTAACAAATGATAGGGGTCGCGCCAGTAAGAGTGCCAGACTCCAGCATTTGGCAAATGCAAAATACCTTTTGGAACTAATCCATACTGCTGTTTGGGTAGTTGTCGTTTCCGTCGAAGCTGCATGGTTATTTGTGTTCAGTGCTTAGTTATGGAAATTCAACAAGGTTTAAAACGTGAAAAGCCAGAATTTATGATTCACTTTGCATTTCTAAGACAGCGAAGGAAGCTGACATCTGATGTTTTACACTCTAAACTGACTAACTGCTTCGGTGTAATGAATCGGTAATACGTATTCCAGGTTGGGACTGGGGCGAGCAATGATGTGGGTGGACAGCATTTCACCGCCATTGACTCGCTTCACGGATGCAATGCCAGCAGCTAAGGAAGCTTGAACTGCGGAAACATCGCCCCGGATAATCACTGTGACACGACCACTACCGATTTTTTCATAGCCCACCAAGGTGACATGAGCCGCTTTAACCATAGCATCGGCAGCTTCGACCACAGCAGGGAACCCATGAGTTTCAAGCATCCCAACAGCAATTGACATAAATATTCTCCTAATTTGTATTTGGTTTTCTTTTATAGCGTTTCCCGGTCTGGTGAGATACAAGAACCCCACCCTCAATCCCCTCCCCGCAAGCGAGGATGGGGCTATGATGTACCTCATTTGATTAGGAAAAGCTATATTGTTGATCAGTAGCCGTGTTTTTCAAATCCTCGCGTTGGTTACGTCGAGCGATCAATTGCAGAAGCAAGAAGCTTGCCTGACCGTTTCAAAAAAGAATGCAACATTCTCTTCGGGTGTGGTGTGTAAGATGCCTTGACCCAAATTCATAATGTGTCCTTTGCTTCCTGCTTTGTGAATAACATCCAGGGTTCGCTGTCGAATCAAGTCTTGGGTTTCTAAAAGTACACAAGGATCAAGATTGCCTTGAACTACAATTTCTCCTAACTGTTGTCGGGCGGATGCCATATCAATCGTCCAATCTACATGAATGATATCTACCCCAGATCGAGGCATCAGATGCAGAATGGCAGCACTATTATGGACACACAGAGCCAAAGGGATATGGGGATATGTTGCTTTAACCTGACGAACAACCTGTTGTTGATAGGGAAGTGCAAAAGTTTCATAATCTTGAGGAGTCAGGCAACCCGCCCAGGAATCGAAGATTTGAATCACCTGTGCGCCACAATCAATTTGGTATTTGGTGTAGGTGGCAATCGCCTCTGCTAGTGCGTTTAACAACTGGTGCAGTAGTGCTGGCTCCCGATATGCCATGCTTTTGATCAAGCTGTAATCAACCGAATTTTTACCTTCTACTGCATAAGTTGCGAGAGTCCAGGGAGCGCCAACAAACCCTAAAACGGTTGCCTGTCCTTCCACCTCTTGCCGGAGAGTTCTCAAAATTTTGCGGACAAACGGTAATGTGCTTTCAGGGTCAAGCGGTGTGAGGGCATCCACCTGAGTCTGAGAGCGAATTGGCTGTTGTAGGATGGGGCCTTGGCTTTCAATAATCTCAAAGGGAATGCCGATACCCGGTAATGGGGTAAGGATATCGGAGAACATAATCACCCCATCTGGTTTGAAAGCATGGAAGGGTTGCAAAGAAATTTCCACAGCCAAATCAGGGTTTTCGGAACGCTCCCGAAACGATGGATATTTCTGACCCAAGTCTCGATAAACTTTCAGGTAACGACCAGCCTGCCGCATGATCCAAATGGGAGGGCGATCAACAGGTTGGTTTCTAGCCGCACGCAATAGGCGATCGCCTTTGTTCACCCAAGAAACGTGATCAACGGAGGAAGTCAACGTCATAAAATTAAGCTCTATTAGGTTTTACGCATGATAAACTTCGGTCTGTTGTAGCTGATAAGTTTTAGACCTCTGGGTAATTACCCGTATAGTATTGCTTAAAGACTGTTGAATGGTAATAGTTCCAGTATTCCGGGTTGTTAAAATTTTTGGTTGTCCTGATGGTTTCTGAATCTTTCGCATCTGGCGTTCATACCGACATATTGCTGTGGAAAAAAGCTGTTGGCGATCGCCGTTAGAAATGATAATTAGGTTAGGGTTGCAGTAGTTGAATATCTCTGAACAGTAACCATCCTCTTGTCCATGATTAGAGGCGACAAATAAATTTACTTTGTGAAGCTGGTCGCAAAATCTAGAATTTTGTAATAAAGTCTGCCAACCTTCCGTTTTTAAATTTCCAGGGAAGAGAATACTAATACCTTTATAGGAGAGAAACGTAACCAGGCTAAGATTGTGGAAATCGAGAAATTCTGGATAGGTATTCCAGAAAAAAGAAACCTCCATATCTCCCAAATGAATGGTGCGTTCCACATTGCCAGATTGCTTACATACATCATTCCAGTAATTTAGCGATGTGCGCGTACCAAAATTCCGAACGATTAGCTCAGGCAGACTTTCAGTATTAATGGATGGATTTATCAGCAAATTATCTATTGATAAGCAACTATTAAAATAGTGTCCAATTAAGTCATAGAAGCCTGCTAAACTACCCCCTGTGAAAGTAGGCATTATCAAGTAGTTGAGGCGGCGAATAGAATTTTCTAGCAAATATTGTGTGGGATTAAATCGGCTGCGAGAATTGTAGCCACAATCAATTAGAATTTGCTGGCGATCGCCCGTATGAACTGCCGCACAAAAACCATGATCTACATCAAAAATTCTAATGTTTAGCATCTGACTACTCTGAATAAAAAAGGTTGTTCTAAGAAATGACTATTGATATCTGAAAAACCTGTTAGATGTCCTTCGCTGTAGGCAGATATAATTAGATAATCAATATGTCATTAACAGTTATTGACCAAGTATTTGGAAGGTCGAAATTCCGTGCAAAAACTTTACACCAGAAATGAGGCGAGAGCAGCGCATCGCCCGATCCATTGTGTTCAATACGAGCAATCTCTATGTGCATATTTGAAATGGCAACGATAAAGCTATGAAGATTAACCAGAAATAAGCTAATCCCCATAGTTAATGGCAGTTACAGCCGAAAGAGTAAAAATTTCCTGATTCGGTTAGTGCTTGCATATACATTAGCATAAATACTAATCTATATGCAAGATTTTGCAGGTCTTCAGATGTAAAGATATCTAGATGTGAATACTTGTATAGAATAAAGTTATTTTAAACCCACATTCCGCACCCTTAACTGTCACAATCGGTTATTACGGAAGTTGATTTCTCAAAAAGGAGTAAAAAATTACATTTATTTCAAGAAAACAGATTTGGGATAGGAAAATTTATTAGATATATTCTCAACAATGAGCAATAAATATAAGAATCTTTTGTGGCAAATTTTCATAATCTAATTTTAGTCTTACGAGGATAATACATCATTGCAACTTATGCTTATTGGAAAATCAAGTTAAAAATGCCATGACAAGTCCAGAACATTAATTTTCTTAATGAGCTAAATGGTCTAATTAAAATATTAATAATATTCATAAATCAACTTATATATCTATAGTAATTACGGCAAGCTTCTGGGAGGAATAGGAGAATATACTTCATTTCCGATGTGAAATTATAAAATTCTGTTTTTTGTTGAAAACTAACAAGATAAACTGATTGAAAACATTGAAATATCCATCGCATGGTTGGATTATTTATGGCTTTTCCTAATTGATTTTTTACAGTATAGTTGAAGGATTTTAAAGCGGCTCTAAGTTCTCTTTGCGCTAAAGTGTAAACTAGCAAACACAACCCCATTATCATAGCTAATGCTTCTATTCTTTCTGGTCTTTTTAGAAAAATACTATCTGCTAAAAATAAAGGATTTTTGAGAAAACTAAATCCTCGTTCACATGATTGCTGTGCTTTATATTCAGACAGCATTTTCTCGTTACTCAGTTCTTGATCTGACAAAACATTTGTAGCAATTATAAACCTTCCTGCACTTAATATTTCTTGGTCAATAACATCTTTATTGTCACTGATATTTGCGGAAATTTGATAGTATTTTGATTGATTCTCTTCTTTGATATCGGGAATTTTTTCAAGAATTTCAATGTTTTCTACCTGATGATATTTAAATTCTTTACTTATTTTGGTTAATTCTTTTCTAGCATCAGCAACACAAGCAAATTTTTCTTGTGCTAATTTTTTTAACTCAGTTTGAGTATTTATCAAAGCTTTTTCTATTTTCTTTGATAATTTCTTTAAGTCAGATTTTTTTCTATCCTGACTTTGTACAACTAACCATCTTTGTTCTATATCTCCATAATTTATTTTCTTTTGGACGTATGAATATCCTGGTTTTTCACTTTTCACAAATTCCGATTCTGCTAAACTCATTACTAAGCTTTTTGCTGATTTTATCGTCAATGGTACTCTAGTTAACCATTTGATACTTGACATTAATTTGATATTTGATTCTGTATATAATGCGCTATCTGCTACTATTAAACTATCAACTTGTATTCTTTTCTGATACTCGACTGCAATTTCTCCGAATCTTTTAGAATCAACTTCATTTCCTGATACTGATTTGATATATATTGGTATATCTCCATCTCCTGAACATACTAATTCTGTAATGAATTGTTTTAAGTCTGGACGATGGTCACGCGAATAACCGTAGGTTATTTTTATCGCTTGAGGTGATTTCCTCTCTTCATCTTCTTTTTCTAATGAACCTGATTTTTTTTGATTTTTAAATATTACTTCTGGTAAATTATATTCATATTCTCCATCTACATGAAATGATGTTGAATCCAAGTGTGATGATGAAAGTGATATTTGATATATTTTTACTGCATTTAAACTGATTGCTAAAAACACTGTATCTAGCCCTTTTAGAAATAATTTATCTAATACTCTCCCCAGCTTATCATCATTGAGATATTCTGGTTTTATTCCTACACCAATTAAGTGTTCACAAGCGATTAATTCAAAAAATTTTGGAAACATATATAAAGGCTGTGACATCATACTTAAGCCGTTTAAAATCATTGCCTTTACCACCTGACCCTTGCTGACTTTTTCTTCTGGCTCTGAAGACAGTAAATTATTAATTATTTCTACAATCCCAATTGAATCTACTATTCCTGCTACTATCCCTAAATGGTCAATCTTCTGAAATTCAATGTCTTTAGCACTAAACATGGCAACAGAAACTCCACAAAAGTATCTGTTTAAATATTCTCATTTTTGTGTTGATTTAAAATATTTTTCGGTCTTTTTACAGTCATTGATGGTCAAGCTTTTAATGACTTTTAACCAATTTTTCTATCAAAATAACCCAAGAACTCAAATTTTGTACTTAGTCGTATTTATCAACATATCTCTAAGTTAATCATAATAATTACTATTTACCTCTAATAAACTCTAGTCAACTCTCCTAATCATTAGTTCTTATGTACTAGATATATCCGTTTATTTGGGGTGTGACAGTTGTGGGTGCGGAATGTGGGTTTAAACCCAGTTACTGTGTTTGTCCTCGTAGCGCTTTTCCAGGAGCTTCAACTCATACCCCGCATAACTAGCCGAGCGATCGCTTAACCCAAACGTTGGCGAAAAATAATAGATTTTCTGGATTAGTCTATTAGGCATTGAGTTACCTAAATCTTGGTACCCCTGTTAAGGTGTACCAAGAATGTACTAGCCAGAAGCCCTATTCTTACGTTACACACCCCATCGCTTGACCCTAAAATAAATTGCAAACATTATTTTTTGCTATCAGGTTTTAATTGTCGCAAGCTGAAACCCTTGTTATTACGTTGCAAAAAACTTCACCTTAACAGGGGTACCTAAATCTAGGTCAATCAAAACCTGGGCAACACCGTACCCGTCCCCGCATCCTTCTTAGCTCGCACATAAGCCTTGGTCGTATCACTCTTACTGTGCCCAAGTTGATTTTGCACCTCAAAAACATTCTTATGCTCAATCGCCCGCGTCGCATGGGAATGCCTCAACCAGTGGCAAGAAAACTTCACCTTCGCCGCTGACGAAATATCCTGAATCATCCTTTTAATCGCCCTATCGCTCAACGGCAAACCCCGCTTCGTCGGGTTCCGTGACACATTCGCAAACACAGGCATCCTATCACCAGCCATCCCTCGGTACTTCTTGAAAGCCCTCGAAGTCTCGTGGTCCAACCCAATCTCCCGGTACTTTCCCCCCTTCCCCCGGAACTTAATCGTATAGTAACCCCAGTTCCTATCCTCCGTCGTCGGGTCGGGAAACCACTGAAAATTGTGCCAATATAACCCCGGATAATCCTCCCTCGGTTTCCCCGGTTCATCACCCGGAACCGTCACCCGACCAACCTCTCCCACCCGCATCCCACTGTAAAAAAGCAGCGAAAACACCAACCAATACTTCCCCCCCATATCCTTCGCAGCCTTACCCAGCTTCGCCATCTCCCAATCTTCCAGATAGCGCTCCGCCTTCGGTAAATCGCTAAAGTTATCGTAATTTATACTACTGGCAATATTCCTTAAAAAATAGCCACAATTCTCCGCATTACCATAACTCCATAGCGACCGCAACATCAAAATCTGGTTCGATTTAGTATAAGGGGAAACCTCACCCCAACTATGAATAAACTCCAGTAACAATGGTTGCTGCACCAAACGCAAATCTCCTATCCCCCGATTCCGTACCCAATCGAGTAATTTCTGACCAAATCGATAGTATTTCCGCTTAGTCTGCTCCCGATTTTGCGACCCCGCCCAAGCCAAAATCATCTCCTCATCACTACCCACAGCCGGAGTTCCGTAATAATACTCACGAATTACCTCCTCCACCATCTCCGGCGTAACTTTACCCCCTTGGTAATTAATTACACCTGGCTGCTCCTTCGTCGGTAGAATTTCGACCTTCAAGACCTCAATATTGTTCGCATCCATGTGGAAAAAACGGTTACTCAAACGTTTATTTATTACTTCCTGGAAGTGCGGTTACAGGAATCATACTATTGATTCTACACTTATGTGTATTCGCGGTCATCTATATTTCCCACTCTCTGCCCTTGAAAGATTAATAAAACAATCCTTTTTCTACCTTATTTCTGATATTATGATATCAATGCTATCTTATTGATAGCGCGATTCATTTAGAGATTAAAATACAGTTAGCGTATAGTCGGATTTAGTGAGAGAAGAGATTCTATGATGAATTTACAAGAAATCATTAATTCTATTAACAGTTTGCCAACAGAGGAACGGGACTATTTATTTGAGTTTCTACGTAACAAAAAGGAGGAGTCTAGAGGGGATAATTTTTGGCAGGGATTACAAAAATTTAGAAAGGTAATTCAAAACGAGGGGATAATCTTTACTGATGAGGATTTTGCTGATTTACGAGATACTAGTGTGGGCAGAGAAATTGATTTATGAGCTTGAAATTCTTACTTGATACCAATATTCTCTCAGAGCCAGCACGTCCTATTCCTAATGTCAATGTTTTACACAAACTAGATATTCATAAGTCCGAAGTTGTTGTTTCTAGTGTTGTTGTTCATGAACTTTTACATGGTTGTTTGCGGTTGCCAGAATCTAAGCGGCGAGAGTATCTTTGGAATTATATTCATGAATCGGTATTAAATTTACCAGTCTTTGATTATGATTTAAAGGCGGCACAATGGCACGCTCAAGAAAGGGCTAGATTATCCCAGATTGGTAAAACTCCTGCTTTTGTAGATGGTCAAATTGCGAGTATTGCTTATAGTAATAATTTAATTTTGGTAACTAATAATGTTTCTGATTTTGAATTTTTTAATAATTTAATGGTTGAAAATTGGTTTCCGATTTAACTTTATGTGAAGTCTTACCACCGGGCAAAGTTGCCGGACAGAAGATTCTGTCCCGGCACATTTGCGGAGTATCCCCCGTACCACTACGTGGAAGCAAGCTACGTCGTAAGCGGAGCGCTGCCGTCGGCTAGACGTTCCCGCAGGGTAGTTTGCTCTCTAAGAGCATCTCCCCCGTAGCGTAGGCGCAGGTAGGTAGCCAGCCCGAAGGGCTTAGTTTTGTGGACGGAAACCGTCCACAAAAACTTCTCCCCGGAACCCCTTCTCTCCGTGGCTTTCGCGTATATTCGCAGTCGTCTATTCATCTATATTCCCACTCTCTGTTAAGAACTATTAATCAAATCACCCTTTTTCTCTCTTATTTCTGATACTCTGATAGCAATGCTATCTTGTTGATAGCGCGATTCATTGCTAGCAATTGCGATATCACTATGTCCGACGAGAACAAACCCAGCCAAATGTTGCGCGTACCCACTCCTTTAATTGATGCAGTGAGGGAATTATCCCGGTTACATCGACAGGGAAAAACCAGTGAGGTGCTTTCTGGTTTGGATGATTTGATATTTACTTTGGATGATGGCAGTGCTAGTTCTCAAAATGGAGTTTATCAAACCATATCGGAAATTTGTGAACGGTTGGATAATTTAGAATCCCAACTGTCGGGTTCCTTAAATAGCAATGAGGTTCCATCGACTAAACGTCTCAATAATTTAGAGCAAAAAATAGACTCGATAAATAATCGGTTGACTCAATTTGCTGAGGCAATTATGCAGCTTCAAAGTAATATTAATAATCAACCAAGACGAAGTAAGTCATACTACGGTAATTCTTATAATCAAGGGCAACCTGTTAAGTTTCAGCCCATTACAGAAGAAAGTTTGGCTTCCAGGTTGGGGGTAACTCCAGAAACCATCCGCAAGGAAAGAGAAAGTCAACCTGCACCACTTTTTTTCGCATGGTCTAAGCGCAAGGATACTTCTGGTATTGGCTGGGAATTTAATGATAAAACAAATTTGTATCATCCAGTTACTTGATAAAAAATTAAAAATATTGCTTCCAGATATATAGATATAGTAATTTAAGTGAGTGAAGGATAATTAGAGTGATTTAATCTCAACATCAATACAAAAATTGCATGAACCCAAAACGGGCAAATTTTATCAAAATCAACAGCCTAACCTGTAGGTAGTTATGGAGATAATTCTTTCAACTTTTTTCAGTGTGACAGACGGGGCAATAAAAAAGGCATTATCGCTATAGATTTAATGAGGTGGGAACCATGATTAAAGATGAATTCGAGTATCGAGTTAGTCAAGAATGGGTTATTAAGTTTAAACAATCTATCGCTGCTATGGATAATTCGTTCGAGTCAAAAATAAATGACTACGAGCGATGGCAACTAAACCGAAGCGCTTTACAATGTCATTTAGATAAATTACTCCAAGAAATTGCTGAATACGAAAGACTTATTAATTGTGATATTAGTCAACCAATTAAAATCAAAGTTAACAGTTTAAATGAACTGCCATTCGCTTTAATTAAAGCTAGGATTGCAGCAAAAATTAGTCTTGATGAACTTGCTTCGAGGTTGGGAATTGACATCGAACGAGTTGATGAGTATGAAAAAACTAATTACCAATGTGCTAGTTTTGCTGAAATCCTTGAAGTCAGTACAGTTTTGGGAGTGGAATTTGAAAGTGGGATGGTGCGGGTAGATTTTGAGGAAATAGAAAATGTGAAGCAAACTATCCTTAATTGGGATAGAAAAGGAGTTAATGTAACAACTCTAAGTACAGGACAATTTAGTATATTTTGAACATGGTCTTTTAAGAAATGTTTGAAGTCAAAAGGTCGGTAAAATAATGAAAGAACAGCAAAATTTAAATACATTATTTCCAGATAATTTAATCAGTCGGGATGAAGCTGTGGAATTACTATTTGGTAAAGGTACCCTTGATAATAATGTACAAATTGAAGAAGAATCAGAAGTTGGAAATATTGGTGCCGGATTAGATTGGGGTAGTACGCAAGCTAAATTATTATTGAATCCTGGTTTATATTGGCGATTAAAGACGCTACGTATATCGCTTAACCGGGAAATAAGATTAACTATTGATAGTTGGGATTTAGGAATAGGTGCTAATGCAGCAAAAGAGGTAGCGAGAACCTGTATTAAAGAAAAGTTAGCATCACCATCGGCGGAAATAATTCCTCACCTTGAAGCTGTATTAAAACAAGATGATTTATACGGTGAAGAATTTATAAGCGAACGCTCAGTTTTACAATCCCTACTCGAACTACTTTTAACTGATTCTGAGCGAGAAAAAATTGCCATCGCTGCGGCGTGAGTTCGGTACGCGAACAAATTATATATCGCGCTCAACTTATAAATAATGTGTAGAAGTATTTCATGAAATATAAGGCTTAAAAATTGCTGAATAAATTTATATTTTCGTGAGAATGGGTATATTTGGCTAATTAATTATTAAGTAATAAATCTGGTCTGTCTGCGGGATAATCAAACCAAAGCATATTGCTAAATTATCACGCAACCGAATCCAGTAAACCTGACATATTTAAGACTTTCTGCGAATATGCTTCTGCAACCCTTGCTACTTCTTCTCGGCGAATATCATCTAACAAAATATTATCTAAATTCAGTTGCCAACGCGCAAGTTGAACTTGCATGTTAACCAGTTCTTCTGCTTGTTCTGGTTCAATTTCTGCTGCTGTCCACTCAATTAACCACTCTGTCTCATCTATTACAACTTCCACACCTTTTTTGAACGCACTATTAAAAAAAGAGCGAACACGCGCTAAGTTAGAAGCTATATGTCCCAAGCGATGGGAAATATCTTCGTTTTGGAAACCTGCTTTTTTTTTCATCTAAATTCGATTTGGTATCCACCGATTAATTCCTCTGTGAACAACCTCCCAGCAACCATCGCACCGGAGGGGAGGGTGCGAACGACAGTGTACAAAGTCAATAGACATGCAAGCAAGCAAACTCAAAAACCACTGCCAGAAATTAAATCAGCCTTAATGGAAAGTACCCAAGCGAAATACTTACTTAATCGGGGATGTTAGCAACCTGCAATAAACCGGACATATCCAAAACGCGATCGCTCCACTTGGCTAAACTTGTATTCATGTTGAGAAATTCAGCTGACTCAATCGTAGCATTTGACCAACTTATACGCCAATTTTGGAGAAATTGTTGGAGTTGGATAAACTCGGAACTACCGCTTTCTCGTTCCATTAAAGATGTATATAATACCGCTTCACCCAGTACCACCGAAACTACGGGATTATTAGCCTTATCGGTAAGCGACCAAGATTTTAAGCGTGCTAAAGATGATGCAAGCTCACCTAGCTGCTTTTGGCGACTTAAGCTTAAAAAGCTTTGTTCTATGGAATCCCAATTTGGCATTACTTTTCTCCAAGTAGGCTAACAATAATTTGGCTGATTTTTTCTCTTAACTCCGGCGACTCTACAACCATTGTACGGTTATTCTGGCTGGGGCGAATATTAATTATTGATTCAAAAACAATTGTTTGCGTGTAAGGAGTCCAGTCTGCTCCCCACAAATCGCACTGTCTGCTACCATCTTTTAATAATTCTTGCTCGCATTCATAATGTTTTTCGCTTCCACCTGCAAGTATTTCACGTTCAATATCGACAACTACCTTAATAAATACTCCCCATTGTTTCAACATTTCTACTACTTCTTCAGCAGTAGCGTGTGACCTGATGATTAAAATCATTTTGTATAGCCTCGAATTCTTACTTGGTAATACCCAAGCGATTAGTAACTGATTTTTTAAAATCAGGATTTAATAATCCGAATATTTGAATAAAATCAAATTATATTATCCTATTATTTTACATAAAAACACAAAAATATATAAATTATTTCTAAAAAAATAATCTAAAAAAATTAGTCTTTAAAGCTATGTTTTAGCGGTATAAAAGACAATTAATCTTCAAATTTAATCGCCTTCCCATGAAAATGACCCCAAATAATCTCCGGTCGAAACCATTTTGGTAACGAAACTTGATGCTGCTCTAACTCGTTCCCATCATCATCTACAAGCCCTTCCAATACACCCTTAAACAATGGTTTAGCTTGCGGATTAGTTTTTAGGTTAAGGCGATAGGTTTGGGTTTTAATTGGCTCAGAAATGCTCTCACAACCACCCAAACAAGCTTGGGTAAGATTATGGGATAACAAAATACAATGTTCGTTTCTCTTCCGGGGAGTAGCGATAACAAACGGAACTATATTTTTCGCATTCTCAAATTTACCATTAGCATTGGTTAACTCATCCCAAATACTCACGATTGGTTTATCTTTGAGAGTGCGTACCTTCGACCTTTCAATCGCATCTAAATAAGCATTTTCATAATCTTCCCAATCAATACCAGTACCGTAAATTACAGGTTCCAAGGGTATTAAATATTTCCAGCTATCTTCCTTGTTCTGGTCAAAATCAATGTCGGCGATCGCTTGGATTTTGGCATCAATGAGAAAGTGTTTCAAAAGTGCTATACATGCTGCTGTATATGATTTGTAGCTTCCGGCTTTTCCCCAAATAATAATGGGGGTAAATGACTCAATTAAGTACCACAACCACCCATCTTCATGCTGTTTCAGGGCATTTATTATCTGATTGGCTAATTCCTTATCGCTGAGATTGGAGTTAGCATCGTTATTATTATTATCTCTAGCACCGAGCATTTTATCTGATTCCTTATCAGCCTTATATTTATCTCGCAAATTCTCAGAGATTTTCTTATCCATTTCGGCATCAGCTAAGTCAAATTGCTTGATGGTGGAAATATGGGTTTTATCCTGTAGTTCTTGCTGCCTTCTCAGCTTATCTTGCATTCCCTCAACAGAAACAAATCTAGCCTTTACACGCTGTTTATCCCAGTTAGTTTTGATGTTTTGGGATTTAAAATCAATTTCTTCCCTTGTTGATGCACCAGTTAGGGAAACTTGGATTTTAAAGTCTTGCAATAATTGATAAAAATAGGTTTCTTCCTCTTCGCATTTCTTTGCCCAAGATAAGTAAGCAATTCCCATTGAAACAGGTGCGACTAAAAACCAGGCTACACCGGATTGGATTGCCGGAATATCACGGCTGAAAAGGCTCGATTCGGGGATTGGTTTGGATGCTTGAAATTGCTGGTTGTCCCAGACTTCCTTGAGGAGTTTATGTTCAAACTGGCAATATTTAGTATCTAGTTTTTGTTGGGCTTGACTTGCAGATGTGTAGTTGGAATTTTTGTTATGGTTAGCTGTTTTGGGACAAAATTTCACTCCAATTAAATTAAATGGTCGTGAAGATTGCCCTAAATAAAATGTACTAGATAGGGCGATAGTCACACCTAATACCGTAAATCCGGCTACTTTTTTCATCTCCTATTCAAACAAGATATGGTGTACACTCCCGCAATGAAGGATATTCCCACAATCACAATCAATTTATTTTGTTCGTCATTGGGTAATTTATTAAATTCATCTACAGTTGTTTGCAGGGTGTTGTAAGTTTGTTTGGAACTATTAACCATTTGGATAAAATCGCCAATAGCACCCCATA
>CAYMWC010000141.1:0-15378 GCA_964393695.1 uncultured Pleurocapsa sp. | reverse complement strand
CTGGTAATAGTCCCAGCCAAATTAAATCAGCCCACATTAAGGGTTTAATCACTAATTCCAGGTAAATATCGGCACTACGACGATAGGCAGGCCAAAGACGATAAATAAGACCACTAGTAATTGTGATACCAACTGCTAGTCCTAAGCTCCAGATGAGAGCTTGAGTAGTAAACTGGACGGCTAATAATTCAACTGCACCTAGATTTTGCCAAATTTTGGCTACCATCAGTAAAAGAATGGCAGTGATACCCATAAATACTAAAATCTGGGTACGGCTAAGGGGTTCAAGTTCGGGGTTATTAGGATTTGCCACTGATTTTTATGATAAGCAACGAAGAGAAGATAGATTAGGATTGAAAACTCGATAGTCAATACCAGCCTGACGCGCGACTAAAATTCCTAATGCTTCTAAATAGGAATTAACTTTAGTTACTTTGATACCTAAAGGTTCTGGAGTCACTTGTATTTGAGTTGAGTTATTGGTTACAGCAATAATTTGAGTTCGAGAATTACTGAAACTCAGAATAGCACTACCACCACAGGCATTATAGGGAACGATCGCGACATCTACTGACTCTGCCCAAATAGTCTCAGGCTCAGAGGCTTGAGTTTTGGTAATAAATTGGGGAGCGCGAGCTAAACCTACTAGCACACAGGGTAAAAAAGTATAACCTAATTCTTCCGCAGCAGCACGGGGAGATACTTCTGGATCGACAGGTAAGGGTTTTAAAGCGGGAGCGTGAGCAGCAGGTATCTGAAAGTTACGTACAATCAGATGCGAAATAACTGCTTCTGCCCCTGCTAGATGGTCTACTCCTGCTCCATGACGATAGTTCTGTAGTTCTATACTGCTCTGATCATCAGGAAAACGAGCGACTACAGCGATCGCTTCTGCGCCCCCTTGATTAATCAGTTTTTCCGCAGCCCTTAATAAACTCCCAGGATTGCCAATTGTTCCCCAACTAACCCCAGAATCAGCAGTGCGTAATTGAACTTCTAAGGGGGTATCGGTGACAACGTAGTCAGTTAAAGTTAGCCCTAAAGTAGCTCTGGTAGCATCGGCTACTTGCAGATGTCGTAAACGCAATTCTGGCTCAATTCCCTGATCGAGTAGTAAACCCACCTTATTTTGTCTTACAGGACGTAATCCCCATTGGTTAGCAGCAAAACGATCTAAGCCATAACCTTCGACATAATAAGTATTATCCAAAGACCAATAAAGCTGTGCGCCATTGAGAACATTAGGATGAGTGATGAGGCGATCGCTAACTTGGGCGATCGCTCTAGCTACGGGAAGAGCATCTCCCGCATAACCACCGATCGCTGCACCCACTCCTGTGGGAACAATAAGAACTACAGTAAACGGAGACATAAATTATATCTAGTCTGGAACTAAAACCTTAGTTTTCTTGAGTAACAATAGCTTCTACTGTCGCTATTTGTTTTTCTTTGTCCACCTGAGTAATAGCCCAACGCAAGGGTTTACCCTCTTTTTTTAGTTCTGATTCAATCTGCTGCTGAAGTTTCAGTGGAGTTGACTGAAGGTCGATCTCGGCAGTAATAAAGTGAGTAGTCATTAATTTTTACTTTTGTTACTAGCTAACATTTTCTAATTTAAAATGCACAGATTGTAAAATGAAAGGCAATAGTTAATATTTTTTGATTATTTATTACCTGCTTTACAGTTTTCTCAACATTTTGCCAATTGTATTATTTTTATTGCTCTTAATCAGAACAATAACGCTATATTTTCAAACTTTAAGTTTAAATCTACGTTTAAGCAAGCAATTAGTAAGCAATGCTTAAATTTTCTTTGTCTAAAAGCATCTCTACGTAAAATACAGGTGTGTTTATGAAATCTCTCAAGTTTTGTTTAATAATTTTAAATATTTTTATCTTTTCTGGTGTCACCTTCGCTGAGCCTGGAAGTAACATTAGTAGTAAAATTGAAAATCAGCCTAATTTCATTAGTCACTCAAATCTCAAGTCTGAAACAAACACTGAAGAAACAGAAGTAGAATCAGAATCCGAAGATAGTAAGGTAGATTCCGAGTCTGAAACCGAAGCTAAAACTGACGAAGCAATTCCAGAGGATAGGCAGACAGATTCCGAGTCAGAATCAGAAAACACTGAAGATGATGCCGAGTCCAAGACTGAAGAGTCCGAAGCCAAGCCTGACAAACCGACTCCTAAAGAAATTGCCAGATTAAAGAAATTAGCCAAGGCAGATCAACTATATTTATTAGGAGATAAGGCTGCTGCTACGAAACTCTATCGAGAGGCTAAAGAAGTTTGGGAGATTGAGCGCGAAAAAGCTACCGATAAGCAGCAAGAATCAGCGATACCTTTTGAAGATCCTGCCCAACTTAGTCCAGGAGGAAAGGTATTTTGGCGTAACTATCAAGCAGGCAAAAAACAGCAGCTAGAAAGCAAAGTTATTAGTGCCTTAAAACTATTAACTACAAGAGAACCACAGTTTCTTCCTGGTCATATTCACTATGCTACAATACTCAAACAATACGAACGAGAAGCAGAATCAACACAAGTTTTAAATCGAGCCATCAATCTTTATCCTAACGAACCCAAACTACTGAAAGCTAAAATAGATGCTGATATTGCTGCTGAAAATTGGCTGGAGGCTTCCATAGTAGCGCGTCAGTTTGCTCTTTTTAATCCTGATTTACCCGCAGCTAAAGAATTTAAGGGGTTAGCGGAGAAATATTTAGCTAAATATCAAAGTAGTTTACGTTCTAAAATCACTTGGAATGCCATCGGTAATGCGATCGCAGGTACAGTTGGTTTTGCTTTAACAGGTAATTTATTTGGGCCTCTCTCAGCTTTAGAAACGACTTCTTTATTGCTTAAAGGAGAATCTGCTGTGGGGGAATCTACTGTTAAACAAGCTAAACAACAACTACCACTACTAGAAAACGCAGAAGTATCGCAATACATTAGTCAAATTGGTCAAAAAGTAGCTGCTGCTTCAGGGAGAGAGGAATTTAATTATCAATTTTATGTGATTATGGACGATCAATTGAATGCCTTTGCGCTTCCAGGGGGGAAAGTATTTGTCAATGCTGGCGCAATTATGAATACTGATACGGAAGCAGAGTTAGCAGGATTATTAGCTCATGAAGTATCTCACGCTGCTTTATCTCATGGTTTTCAGTTAATTACTCAAGGTAATTTGACGGCAAATATTGTTAGTTATATTCCCTATGTAGGTAATACAGCTAGTAGTCTTATCGTGCTGAACTATAGCCGAGATATGGAAAAACAGGCAGATACGTTTGGGACAAGAATTTTGGTCAATGCTGGTTATGCTGCTGATGGAGTTCGCAATTTAATGGCAAAACTCGCTCAATCTAATCAAGATCAAGATAATCCCGATCCTCCTGCTTGGTTATCGAGTCATCCCAACTCTCAACAAAGAATTGAATACATGGAAGAATTAATTGTTGATAATAATCTCAATCGCTACCAATACGAAGGAGTTGCTCGACATCAAGAAGTTAAAACGCTTGTGACAACCAAATGGCAAGAATATGAAAAATGTATTAAAGATGTAGATGATCTTGAAAAAGCTCTTGAGTGTGCTGGGAATAAAAAACCAGAGGCAGAAGATAATTCTCAGGAACAATCTGAGTCTTAAATTGTTGTTTGTTAGTGGTTAGTGGTTAGTAGGGGCGCAAGGCTTGCGCCCTTGTAGTTATTAGTTGTCATGACTATTAAGATATTTCTTGATGATTGGTTTGTCTGGTGGACTAATATTTTCGGATTGATTGAATATGGCACATATTGTTTTACTAGGAGATTCTATTTTTGATAATGCTGTTTATGTGGAAAATCACCCTGATGTAATTAAACAACTGCAAAAAAAATTACCCCCTGGTTGGAAGGCGACTCGAAAAGCGATCGATGGCGATAAAATAAACGATGTTTACGCTCAACTAGAAGATTTACCAGAAGATGTTACTCATTTAGTTTTGAGTGTTGGGGGAAATAATGCCTTAAGCCACATTGGTATTCTTGATCAAAGCATAGTTTCATCGGCGCAGGTGTTTAGTAGATTAGCAGATATTAGCGAAGAATTTGAACAGCAATATCAAAAGTTGTTAGCCAAAATCCTTAGTTTCAATCTACCTACAGCTATCTGCACAATTTATTATCCCAATTATTCAGAGTTTCTAGTCAGAAGAATTGCGATCGCTGCTTTAGCAACTTTTAATGATGTAATTATTCGCCAAGCATTTCAATCGGGTATTCCGCTTATTGACTTGCGGTTAACTTGTAACGAACCTCAAGATTACGCTAATCCTATTGAACCATCTTCTATTGGTGGAGAAAAAATTGTTAATGCTATTATGAATTTGATTTTAGAACATAATTTTCAAAAACCTTACACCCAAGTTTTTTATTAAGTAAGTAGTTAACTAGTGACTAGAGAACGGCGACTGGGAGATAAAATTGTGCTTATTGCAATCATTTCTACCTAATCACTTATCACTAATCCCTAGTTCCAAAAACTATCAGTACTGTACTTAAACAATTTGAAAATTACTGTAAATTAAAAACCATAAATTTTGATTATAACTAATTCTTGATTATTAAATGATGCTTTAACTTTGCGGTTACAATTTTCTCCATCAATCCAAATTCGATGTTCAACTCTATTATTACTAGCTGTTTTAGTTTGCTCTCCTGAAAATCCCAAAATTCCTTGAACATCACTAACATAGACTGGAACTGCATCTTTAAGAGTTCCTTGTGTACTGAGAAACTTGTTTTTTAAGTTATCTACATCTCTCTTTTCCAGAGTACCAAAAGCAGCACTCGTAAATTTATCTTCACAAGCTTGAGCTACTTGAGAATATCCATAACTCAAAAATAATAAAGTTGATATACTTAATATTTTTTTAAACAGCATAATTTTAAACTCTTAACAACTCTTTTAAAAGTCGCATTGATGTTTCAAATAAACTGCGATCGCACAATATTATTGAAGTGTAATCTTGATTATATACATTATTTAATTTATGTGTTAACTCTCAATATTTCAATCAACCATCAGTCATCAGTCATCAGTCATCAATTTAAACTCATCAAATTTAATTACAGCAGAATCAGGTTTACGAGTATCATAACGATAACTACTAATTGTTCCCGTCTGGGTATCAAAAATACTAAAAACGGTAATATCGTTACTGGCAATATAGGGTAAAGGTTGTCCAGATTGATCGAGCAAGGGAGCAATAGTTGGTATAATTGGTTCTAAGCCATTAGGATCGCCCGTAACCTTGTAATTTTCTGGACTATAAGGAGGTACTGGTCGCTTGTTGTCTCCTAAATGCGCCCCATAACTATTACCTACATTAGAAGATTCTAGAAAATGCATTCCTCCAGGACTTTGAAAACGATTCCAGAGATGTGAATGCCCGTAGTATACTAACTGCACTCCTGCTGATTCCAACAACGGAATTAAATCACGAATAATATAATCATCTTCAATTGGATATTCATAATATCGAGATTTCACACTGCCACTTTCTGTATATTCAAGTTTAGGCTGTGGATCGGTATAGGGTGGAACAATATTGCCTCCTAGAGTATGGGGAGGATGATGGAACATCACTATTTTGTATTTAGCCTGTTGATAAGCTTCGCTCTGTAATTCTTGTTCTAACCACTTATATTGAGGGCTACCTTTGGCGATCGCTTCAAAAATATGTTGCCCATAACCCCAAGCTTGAGGGTTATCTAAATCTGTCAAACTTTCTTTATATCGACCTTGAGCCTCAGCTTCCAGACTAGGACTTCGCCAAATATTAGTAACATAGAGAGAAATCAACCTAATATCTCCAAAAGTCGTGGCATAATAACGTTTCCCACCAGTTGAACTTTGAGGTAAGCTAAAAATCTCTTCATAAGTATCGGTATTAAAAGAATTATTTTTAATCCAATCTTGTTGTTGTTGAGTATCACCCGTTGGGTTAATTTTTGATACAAGCTGGTGATAAAACTCAGTTGCTGCTTGGCGCGGTTGAGAATTCTCAAATTCTTCCTTAAGAGTGCTAGCAGAAGCAAATCTTCCCATTACCTCATGATTACCTAAAGCTGTAAATAGAGGTGCGTGTTGAATAATTTCGCCTCCTTGGTAAGTAGTTTTAATCCCATCATGCTCTAATTCATAGTTAGCTCTTCCTTGGAGACTGGGAAAAAATGCCCCACCTCGGTTGTCGTCAAACCATTCCGAAGCGCGATCGGGAATATTGACTAAATCCCCTGGAAAAAATACGGCATCAATCTGATCTATGGTATCGACAACTTTGGTTAAATTGGCTGTAGTCATGGGCATCAACTGATGATCGGAAGTCAAAAGAATTTTGAGTGCGCTACCCGTTGACGGTTGACTAGCCAGGGTAAATACCTTACTACTAATAGTTTCTTGTCCGTGGGTGCTTACCACCTGATAAGGCAGACGTTGATTAGGAATTAAACCTGTAACTGTAGCCTCATGTCGCCAAATATCTCTGGGTGTAGATTGAGTAGGAAGATTATCAATTTGAGACTCTCGATCTTCACGTACTCGGCTGAGTTTAGTGGTTTTAGCTGTTACTTGTTGAGTTAATTCTTGACCATATTTAACCAAATGGCGATAATCGCTTAAGTTTAGGCGACTAGCGTCATCGCCCTTAAACTCTGTAAACCAAACAATATTAACACTGTTTTGTGTCGGCACTTGCAGAAAAGGATCGCTTAGTAAGGAGTAATTTTGGCTATTTTTTAGCTGTTTTTCCGAAGCATAAGTCATAGGTAAATAAATAACAGCGATTAGTGTACAGATGGCTAGAACCACCAACATTAGTTTATCGATTTTCATCAATTTGGTTAACTGTTTAAATTACTTGGAGACGCTACTCTACTGGAAGCGCAATAAGAGTATTTATGTGTTTATTAATAGCTTGATTTAAATTCTCAGTAAAATCAACTATTTTCTAGTTAATTGACCTCAAAACCAAGCTCTATAATATATATAGATTATTTTTCCTTCCTAGTTTAATTTTACTAGTGAAGTTTCTTAATAAAGTTAAGATAACCATATAAACAGGCTAAATTATAATTATTTTTTTTGACTGCTCAATCAAAGAACTACCAATTAATTAATTTTTATCTAGCCAAAATGGCTTGCTATCTAGTTTTGCTGACTTAATCAAAATAGTTGTCTTGACACTTTTATTTACTACATGGTAAGCAAAAATTTAAAGTTTTCAAGCTAAGAAAATCAATGTTTATTGGGGGTTTTGATGTGTTTTTTAATGATCTGATGAAGTTGGAAAAATTAAGTAGATATTTTTAACTAAATGTGTTTATAATAGAAAATAACTTAAAAGTAATTCCACTAGGTAATTTAATAAAAGCTATAAAAAAAGCCTAAAAAGTACTTTGACTATTCAAGCATTCCTAGCTGTTTTTCCTCACCTATGAATTATTAAATTTGTGTATTTTGTGGTATCCTTCTTTCTTATAGATCCCATCGCTTGCAAAATAAGCAGTGGGATTTTTTATTTTGATTAACTTCTGCCTTTAAAATTTAAGTAAGATTGCTGATGAACCAACCAGGCTTAATTCGTTTATCACAAAGCCATTTAAATCTTCTTAGTATCTGTCCTCCCAAATTCCAACAGGTTTATTTAGATGGTTTAGGCACACTTCCTGACTCTGAGCAACAAGAAAGTATGCAATGGGGAAGTCGGTTTCACTTACTAATGCAACAGAGAGAATTAACATTACCAATCGAATCATTACTGACAACTGATTCCGAGTTAGATCGTTCTCTCAAGGCTTTAATTCAAGCTGTCCCTGACCTTCTTGAACAAAACTCTGATTTTTGGCGTGAAGCCGAGCATTATCGCACTCTGATTGCTGGTCAATTTTTGCTCACAGTTATTTATGATTTATTGATTGTCAAGCCAGATCAAGCAATCATTCTGGATTGGAAAACCTATCGTCAACCACAAAATTCCACCAAATTAGCTAATAATTGGCAAACTCGTCTTTATCTTTATGTACTAGCCAAAACTTCCGATTATGCTCCTGAACAAATTCAGATGACCTATTGGTTTGTTAAATCGGGCAAACCTAAAAGTCTCACTTTTAACTATAGCCAAGAAAAACACCAGCAAACAGAGCAGGATTTAGCTGATTTACTAGCTAATTTAGCGAAATGGTGGCAAAAGTGTCAATATTCTGCATCTAATTACCAATTAAACTCTGATTTTGCTGCTAACGGTCGAGTAATCTGTGACTTACCGCATCGAGAAGACTGTCAAGAAAATTGTCCCTATAGTCAAACTTTAACAGAGGAGAAGGAACAACGCGATCGCTTTCAAGAATTACTCACATCAATCAACGAGATTGAAGAAATTTCTATCTAGGGTTTGCTGGGAAAGTTTTTTGGTGAGGTTTAGGAGTCAGTAGGATAATACTAAATCTAATTAAGAGAATCCCATGAGTGGAAATTGACACGGAGATCCTAATAATTTTCAATGTTTTTGGACTTTTTAGTTTTTCAGCCAGCCCTACTTAAGTGTCCATAGATAACTGTTCGACTTCGGTAGTGATTGTTTTAATTTCGGTTTTAATTGCTGCTGTTGCTTGGCTGATTGATTCACTGGCAGCTATTTTATTTGTAAGTTCTTCTTGCTTAGGTCGAATGACATCGGCGAATTGTTGCAAACACTTGTTTAATTCTGCTGCCAGAGCATCTTTTAGAGTTTTGGTATAGTTTTCCTGGAGATTACGATAGGTTTGTTCTAATTCTTGTTTAACTTTCTTGCGCTGTCTGGGTAAAGCGTTAAAACTCATCAAGCCAAAAAGTCCAGCAATTAAAAATGCGGTAGCATCTGCTGAGGCTGCATTAAACAATAAATGTCCCCCAAAACCTGTAGCAGCAGCCGTAATACCCAAACGCCAAAAACTGTCTAATCCTTGTTCCGCAGCGTTCTTAATTTTGGCTGAGAATTCGTCAATTTCGAGTTTATCGGTATTAATGGCGGGAATATCTAATGTACCTTCGGAGATAGTAACTGCCGTTGATAAGTCTTCTTTTGCCTCTCTAATAATACGCTCACGATACTTTAGAAAGGTGGAAATTGCTTCCTTAAAGATTTCTTGGAGATTTTTATCTAACTGAATATCTTTAATAGTTTTAGCAAGTCTTTCTTCGAGGAAGTCATCTTCTTTAGTAATTCTTCTTTTGAGAACAGTTAAAAAAGAAGTATTACTATCAATTATTTTATCTGTTCCCTGAATTAAATTGGTGAATAAGTCATCAATATTATCCCGAAAGATACCAAAAAGAAGATTATATTCTTCGAGTCTCTCTTCAATTCTACGAGAAGTACGATCAAAAATAACTTTTTCTGACTGTAATTTTGACTGAATATTTCGATTTTGCTTTTCTAGCTGTTCTAAATAAACCAATAAAGAATTTTGTGGCCCTTTAAGTTTAAGTTTGATTTTTTCTCCTTCTGCCAAAAACGCCAAGAGAAAACTTTTCAATTCATTAACTCCTGCCCCAGATTTAGCCGAAATAGCAAAGATTGGAGGCATTTCCGCCAGAATTTTACTTAATCCTTCACTAATATATTCGCGGATTTGTTTTGCCTCATCTTCTTGTACCAAATCCGTCTTGTTGATCGCGACAATAATCTTACGCGCCCAAGTTTGATCTACCAGAGTTAAAAAATCTTGTTCCGATTTACTCAGGGGACGTTCGACGGAGGTAACAAATAAAATAATATCCGCCTGTTGCAGATAGTTTTCCGTTAACTCCTGATGCTGTTCGATAATCGAATTAGTTCCAGGACTATCGATAAATACCAAACCCCCAAAGCCTTCGGGGTTGTAAGATTCAATTTCTTGAGTAGTGGGGAGAAAACCAACACTGGCAATTTCCTGATTATTTAATTGATTGAGTAAGCTAGATTTACCCGCATTAAATTCTCCACAGATAAAAATCGAAAAAGGGTTAGCAAGTTGTTGCTTGAGGACTTCTGTGTCGGGATTAAAGTCGGGAAAAAGTATCTTTGCCTCCACAAACAGACCTTCAACTTTCTGAATAGTTGCCAAGCTGCGATCGAAAAGTTGTTGTTGTTCTCCTGAAAGAGTTAGAGGCATAGACGTTCTCTTCTTTAGATCTTAAATTAGGTATTTCTTTAAATTAATAGCAGTTTTTGAGCAGATTGCCCTCAGACTTTAAGATTAATACCAATTTTGTCAATATAGTGACAAGATACATACTTGCTGAAGAGTTGAAAAAATCATACATAGCAGAAGCCAAGTAATTGCTCAACAAGGGAATATGAACTACCACAACTTGCTTGGCGAAGATGGTGGAATTCCTCTTGATTTTCTTAATATTTTGGAGATGAATTTTCATAGCGACGATTACCACCACCACTCCGATTATTTTCTCGTGGTCTGGCTTTATTAACTTTCAATTCTCTTCCCATCCATTCCGCACCATCCAAATTTTCAATAGCTTTTGTCTCTTCGTCTTCGCTGCCCATTTCTACAAACGCAAACCCTCTGGGGCGACCAGTTTCACGATCTGAAGGTAGAGAAACTCGTGATACAGTACCATATTCTGCAAAAACAGTCGTAAGATCTTCTTTAGTGGCTTCATAAGAAAGATTGCCTACATAGATTGACATTGATTGTCTCCTGATTGACGAAATTATTTTTGAGATAAATATTTCGGCACTAAAGCTTGCCAATCTACAAGTAGCCGAGAGGTTATGACCAATTGAAATAAACACGCTTACCGATATCGAATCTCTATTTCTTAGTAGGTTAACACAGCCCAATTGAAAGGATTCATCTCAAGCTGGAAAACAATGTTAAAAAATATAAAAATATAAGATATCTCATAAATTAATAGCCTAAATCACTATATTTTCTCTCACTTAAGTAACTACAGACTCAGTATTAATCAATTTGTATTATTAGATGTAATATGACAATACCCAACGGAGTGAAACACAACGAGCTAAGACAGCTAGTTAGATCACAACTAGAACTGTTATTAAATAATGGCAATTTAGAAGGGGCGAAGTCTTTATTAATTCCCGTACAGCCAGTAGATATTGCCGAGGCAATTGAAGGTTTACCAGAATCAATTCAATTAATTGCTTTTCGTTTGTTATCTAAATCCGAAGCGATCGAAGTTTATGAATATCTTAATACGGATGTTCAACAAGCCTTAATTCAAGAATTTAAAAGACAAGAAGTACTAGATATTGTAGATAAAATGTCTCCTGACGATCGCGCCAGAATGTTTGATGAACTTCCAGCTAAAGTTGTACGTCGTTTATTAGCCCAACTGAGTCCAGGAGAACGTAAAGCTACAGCTATTTTATTGGGTTACGGAGAAGATACAGCAGGGCGGATTATGACCCCCGAATATATCTCTCTAAAAGAGAACCTAACTGTTAGCCAAACTTTAGAGCGCATCAGAAGTTTAGCTAATGCTTCAGAAGTAGTTTATTATCTCTATGTAACCGACGCTTCTCGACAGCTAACAGGGATTGTCTCGTTGAGAGATTTAGTAGTTTCGGTACCAGAGACAACTTTAGGAACAATTATGACTCGTGATGTGGTTTTTGTTCACACTGATACTGACCAAGAAGAAGTTGCTCGAACTATTCAAAGATACGATATCCTTGCTGTTCCAGTAGTAGATAGGGAAGAAAGGTTGGTGGGAGTTGTCACCGTTGATGATGTCATCGATATCATTGAAAGAGAAGCAACCGAAGATATCTATGCTTTGGGAGGTTTACAGTCAGATGGCGATAATTATTTTCAAACTAACCTATTGACAGTAGCTCGTCGTCGGGTAGTCTGGTTATTTGTTTTGCTGCTAACTAACACTGTAACTGGTGCGATTATTCGTTCTCAAGAACAGCTTTTACAACAGGTAGTAATTTTAGCTGCTTTTATTCCTTTGTTAACAGGAACAGGGGGAAATGTTGGGGCGCAGTCTTCGACGGTAGTAATTCGGGGTTTAAACACCGAAGAAATTAAGAACATGGGGGCAGGAAAAGTGGTTTTCCGCGAAGCGACAGCAGGTATTTTGCTCGGTTTAATTTTAGGAACCATGGCAACAGTTTGGGCGTATTTTCTTCAGGGAAATTTAGCTGTATCAATGTCTGTCGGTATTAGTTTAGTGGCGATCGCGCTTTTGGCTTCCATAGCTGGCTCGGCTTTACCTTTTTTGTTTCGTTCTTTGGGTTTAGATCCTGCTCTAATGTCTGCACCTTTTATCACTACTGCCGTTGATGTTTTAGGTGTTTTAATTTACTTTAATATTGCCAAAACTATTTTGGGTTTATAGTTATTAATTTATCTAGGGGTGAATTGTGCCATCTGGCATTACTGTTCCTTTCCAACTAATACCACTTAAAATACAATTTTTAAGATTTGCTCCTCGTAGATTAGCACTTTTTAAATAGACATCCATTAAACTAGCGTTTTCTAAGATAGCTTTTTCTAAATTGGTTTTAAATAACAAGGCAAATCTAAAGTTGGCATTTTGGAGATTAACTGCTTGTAAATTTGCCCCCTGGAGATTAGCAGAACATAAATCTATTTTATTTTGTGGTTCTAAGTTAGTCAGACTCAATTGGGATATGGTGGCGAAACTACTATTGCTGCCATCTGTATCTTTTAAAATTGCTCCTGAGAGTATGGCTGAGCGTAAATTTGCTGAGCGTAAATTTGCCCCCTGTAACGTTGCTTGTTCCAGATTTGATTGCCGTAGGCTACTACCACTCAGATCAGCCCGATTAAAATTTGCATAGCTTAAGTTAGCATGACTTAAATTAGCCTCGCTCAAGTCTGCACGACTAAAATCTGCACCACTCAAATCTACCCCCGTTAGATCTGCCCCTGAAAGATTAGCTCGACTAAGATTAGCCCCTGCCAGATTTGCCCGAGTTAGATTAGCATTACTTAAATCAGCATCAGCCAGATTAGCCTCTCGAAAAAAAGACTGACTAAGATTAGCGTTACTTAAATCAACTCGAATCAGAGAAGCCTTTTCTAAATTAGCCCAACTTAAATCAGCATCAGCCAGATCAGCACTTTTGAGGTTGGCTCCAGCTAAATTCGTTTTGATTAAGCGAGCATTAATTAAGTTCGCACGACTTAAATTTGCTCCCGTGAGATTTGTGCCACTCAAATTTGCCCAGTCTAACTCAGTTCGGCTCAAGTCGATGTTCATTAAATCAACCTGCATCAGCTGTAATTGACTAAGATTGGCACGGCTAAAATCCTTGTTCCCTTGTTGATAGAGCGATAACAACTCTTCTCCATTCATTAATTTTCAATAACTATTGCAATAATGTTCTACGGAATACAGACTTATAATTCCCGATCGCCATTCTAAAATAACAATATTATTGAAATCAGCAACGTTTATTTGATTATTTTTTTTCGATTTCTTGGGTAAGTAATTGCCATTCTTTCACCACCTCATGAGGAATTTTTAAAGATAATTCACGATTGGCTAATAAAGGAATAGCTAGCTTTAAATTATTTTGGTTAGTCAGTTGCGAGATGATTGACGTAAGATTATATTGACCAACATTAGGTGCAGGAGCAGACTTTTGAAAGGCATCTGTGGCAGTTAAGATCTGCCCTTGGGCAGTAAGAATTTCTAATGATTGGGGATGAAGAAAAGTATTAACACCAGGAAATCCTACCAGACGCAAATAGTAGTTAGTTTTGGAATCGTAATTCTCAGGAAATAATAATACCTGCCAAGTATTACCATCGCGATCTTTTAACGAATCTTGAGCATGATAACGCAAAACATTGGAAGTTTCATGATGTTGTCTTAACAGAGCAGTTGCTGGTAAGCAAAAAGTCCAAGAGCCTAACGTCACCATCAAGGTAAGATTTAATAATAAAATCAAGCGACAAACAACTTTCATGAATTGATAATTAATAATGGATAATTGATAATTATCTTTTCAATTTAACCAAAAATATGGGTAAATTATTTACCCTCACTTACTTACCTATTACCTATTACCTACTCATAGTGTTGCTAAATATTTCTAATTACCAGATGTCGATCGCTGTCAAAATAAATCAAATTTTCGTGCCGCCAATCTCCTAAAATTCGAGTAATTGTTACTCTGGTTGTGCAAATTGCTTCTGCTAAATGCTGGTGTGTAAAACGTGCCTGTAGACGAATTCCATCACTAACAGGCTGTCCGATTTCTTGCTTAAGCATTAATAGTAAGCGTCTAAAACGTTCTTCAACACGTTTAATAGCCATAATTTCTAATAATTGCTCTGATTGCAAGAGGCGATCGCTCAATTGAGTTATTAACTGCCTTGCCAGCAAGGGGTTTTGCATGATCTCTTTTGTTGAGTAGCGTCTAGCATAAACCTCAGTTAAGGCTACAGCACGATAAGGCACAGGCGAATCATCAAAGCTATTATCAAAAGTACCATTGGCAGTTACCCACCCCAAGATTATTTCTGTTCCATCCTGTTGAACTCGGCTTAACTGCACTACGCCTCGATAAATCTGCCAGATACCTGAATCTAAAACCGTAATTTCGTCTCCTCGGTCATATTGTTGTAAAGGTAATTCACCTTCTCGTATTCCTATCCCTATAATTAATTGAGAGTTTTGTTTTTGACTCAGTAGCATAATTTCGTGGGTTATTTTGCAATGAAACCATTTTAACGTCTAATTTAAGTAATTCAAGTAAACGTAGGATGACGAAAGGGTTAAGATTTGGATATGTTAGAAGATTTTTGCGATTTTTTTTTAATTTTTAGTAAAAATTGCATCCAAGCTACCGCAGGTAGATGGTAAAAGGTAAAAATATCTCCATAGGCTAAATTAATATTTTGATGATGCTGCCAATGTCTTTCGGGAGTAGTAATAAACAATAATTTACACCCCAAAGCGATCGCTCTAGGAGTTTGCCAATTAATAATCGAAACGTGTCGCCAAATTACGTGCAATTCTCCTAAAATGAGTCCGACAACTGTTCCTATTGGTGATATTTGCCAGCCAAAAGGTATAAAAATAAAGTAGGGTAAAGCTCCCAAAAAACCATCTAAAACTACCCAAGGATTTTTACTTAATACCGCATAATGAATAAAACTACGGTTTTTACCGTGATGCACTAAGGTATGAAATTTACCAAAAACGTGTTCTGGAACATGATACAAGAAGGTAGACAAGAAATCTCCAATTAGGAGTAATAACGAAGCAACGAAAATAATTTTAATCAAAAACATAACTAGTACATTTGGGCGTAAGTAAACCGACTATTATTGTGAGATACTAACTAA
>CAYMWC010000140.1:0-15444 GCA_964393695.1 uncultured Pleurocapsa sp. | reverse complement strand
AAGGCAAAGTTTTAGCTATTTAATGGTTGGTTTATTTAAGCCGAAGTGTACTAGCCATATTAAGCAAGCAAAAACTGACAAAAAACTTTTGCCAAATAATTAACTTACAAACCAATTAAAATACTTCTCGAACTTCTAATAACAATTAGATTGTGATTCAAATCACAGACAAAAAGTATTAATTAATACTCTGTAACATTGATAACATTATGGCGAGTGAAATGTAAATAGTAATTATAAACTTTAAGTAAAGTAAAATATCCTGGTATTTATTAACTTAATCGGATAATTATTTGATGTTCTATTGATTCTGAATTTTTACGTAGATATTTATGCGGAAAAAATATATTTAAAAGTATTGAATGTGAATAATTACTGAAAATCACTTAACTAAACTTATAGTAAAAAATAATTTTTTGGTATTTATAAGTTGTTGAATAATGCACATATAAAAGCTATTTTGGTGGGCAAGAAGTTAAGTAATTTGAGCAAAGATATGTATATTCTCAATTTGCCCACCCTACGAAAGGTAGCATCCCACTAGAACTAGTTAACTACCAAAAACGCTAAATTTACTGTGAAGAAAAACTTTATAATCTTGATCCTAGTAATCAAAATGATGTGGAAATAATCCAATACTATGCCCAAGAAAATTGTCTGGCGATTCAAAAAATTAAGCAACTAGAACAAGAACGTTTAAAATTTAGTCAGGATTATATTTTATAAAAGTCTAATCTGGAAGATATAAACAAGCCTGGTTTCTACCTCGTTCTTTTGCTTCATACAGTGCTTTGTCAGCTAAAGTAATTAATAACTCAGGAGTAGATTCAGAATTAGGTATTAAACTATGCACACCCAAACTAATAGTGACATATTTACTAACGATCGATTTTTCATGGGTAATATTTAATTTATTAACATTGACTGCAATTTTTTGCGCTACTTTTAAAGCTTGTATCTCATCACAGTTAGGGAGAATAATACCAAATTCTTCTCCACCATAACGAGCGACTAAACCTTGGGTTGATTCAATGACACATTCAATAGCCAAGGCAACTTGTTGTAGACAGTAATCCCCAATGGGATGACCATAAGTATCGTTATAAAGCTTAAAGTAGTCAATATCAGATAAAATTAAAGCTAAAGGAGCTTGTTCTTGTTTTAATTTCTGCCATTCTTGCAGCAGATAATCATCAAAACGACGACGATTAGCCACTTGGGTTAAACTATCGAGGACACTTAACTTTTCTAATTCTCGATTTGCCAAACGTAGAGCAGCTTGAGCTTTTTGGCGATCGCAAATTTCGTTATGTAGTTGAGCTTCTACCAAATCTGCATGTTCAGTAGTAGTATCCAACATAATTTCTAAATCAGCTTTTTCTAGTTTTAAATCTTCTAATTCTTGACGTAGATGAGCAATCTGAAATAAAAGTTGTTCCCTGGCTAAATGTTCATCCCATAGAGAATGATAATCTTCTAAAGCTGTTGTTTGAGGATTAGTAATTTCAGTCGCAATTATATTTTCTAAAATTTGCTTATCTAAAGGTTTTGATAAAAAATATCCTTGACCATACTGACATTTTAAAGCTTTTAATTGAGACAATTGATTTACTGTTTCAATTCCCTCAGCAATAGTGTTCATACCTAAATTAAAAGCTAAAGAAACAATTGCTCTAATAATACCAAGTTTTTCAACATTATTCTCAATACTATTAACAAAAGAGCGATCAATTTTGAGGGTATCAAAAGGAAATTGGTGTAAATAACTTAAAGAAGAGTAGCCAGTGCCAAAATCATCTAAAGACAACTCAATTCCTAAAGCTTTTAACTCTTTTAAAGTTATAATAGTTGATTGAGCATCTTCAACCAAAGAACTTTCGGTAATCTCTAATTTTAAACTATGAGGATTTAAACAAGTTTCTTGCAAAATTTGTTTGACTTGAGCTACAAAATTGGGCAACGCTAACTGTTTGCTTGATATATTAACACTAACTTTCCAATCAACTAAACCACCAAATTTAAGTTGCCAAAGGTACATTTGTTGACAGGCTTCTTTTAACACCCAAAAACCCAAAGGAATAATTAATCCTGTTTCTTCTGCTAAAGCAATAAATTCCCCAGGCGCAATCAAGCCTTTGTCGGGATGTCGCCAACGCACTAGTACTTCAAAACCTTTGATTTTATTGTCTCCCAAAGAAATTATTGGCTGATAATGCAGCACAAATTCTTCGCGTTTAATTGCTCTTCTTAAATCATTTTCTAACTGTAATAAAGTTAAAGCTCTACCACGCATAGATAAATTGAATATCTGATAATGAGATTTATGTTGTCTTTTAGCATTGGATACTGCTAATTCCGCATCTCTTAAAAGATTTTCGGGTTTAGTATATTCCTGGTTGCTTGGGGCGATCCCAATACTAGCCTCAATAAAGACTTCATAACCTTCAAGATTTAAAGGTACACTCAATTCTCGATAAATTCTTTCGGCGACATTCGTGGCGTATTCTAAATGTTCCACATTACTCAATAAAATCGCAAATTCATCATTGCCCATACGCGCAATAAAATCTTGAGAACGTAGACATTTCTGTAATCTAGCTGCAATTGCTATTAATAAGCGATCGCCTAAAATTCTGCCTAAACTACTATTAATTAGTTTAAAACGATCAATATCAATAAATAAAATTACAAATTCATAGTCTGGTCTTTGACGCGCAAAATTAATTTCTTGTTCTATATATTCAAGTAATAAATTGTAGCTAGGTAATCCTGTTAATTGATCGTAGCTAACAGCAGTTGGAGTTAAATACTCTATTGGAATTTCTTCTAATTTCGGAGCATAATCAGGTTTAATCTTGGGTTCACGAATACTCAAAGATTTATGTTGATTTAACTGTTGCCAAAATTCTTCTGATCCTTCTAATTTACTTAATAATACTTCTAGCCCTTCGATATTCTGCTCATCGATAGTCGCTATATTTAATGGTAAGTCTTGTATTTGAAATACCAAATATTCTTGAAAATTTTCTTGAGTTTGAGAGCGTATCCAATCACCAAGAAGCGAAATATCCGAGCGATCGCCTAATATTCGTTCAGCAGCAGCATTAAAAAATAAGCAATTGTTGCTGTCATCAAAAATGATTTCAGCACTATGTATATTTTCTAAAAAGTGTATAGAGCCAGAGGAAAAATCAGTCTTGGTTAACTGAGCTTTTTCTCCTGATTTGAATTGCATTTCGTAAAACATTTTAATTTATTTATTTGGCAATCAATATATATTTAAATTAGGCGAGTTAATTGATATATTTATCTATTTTTTTAAAATACAATTCCTTATTGATATAGATTAACTAATGCAGTACTTATAAATTAAAAGTAGATGCTTAAAAAAGGTGTGATTCAGATCAAAATCGACTGAATATATTTTGAACAACTAGTCCCGCGACGCAAAAGGCAAAAGGCAATTCTCCTAGGGAAATGCTACGCAAACGGGCGTTCAACATTTGGAATCGAAAAAATACTTAAGTAATTTTAGATATTGTAAAGTTTTTAATACCTAATAATAAACTCCCTAATTAATCTGACTTTCCAGCTTGTCTTAGGTTTTTGACTCTAGACAATGTTTCTTTTTGAGCAGAAATGGGAACTATGGATTTGTAGTTTTCCTACTGATGACAAGCTAGTGCGAGGAGCAACATGAAAGCGATTAATCCAACTCAAGATCAATACTTAGAAAGTCAAACACACCAAAATTCTTCTAGATTTCAACAAATATTAGCTTTAGGTATTAATACTAGTCTAACTATAGGTATGATTGTTTTGGTAATTAATGAAACAGCAAATACCATTTACGCCCAGACTGTGGAATCTTCATCTTCTGATCTCAGTATACTAGAGCAGATTGATCACTATTCTTTGCCAGAAAATGACGCTGCTTTAGGTCAAGTAACCAATATTACCCAATTAAAAGATGTTGACCCTACAGATTGGAGTTATGAAGCCCTGCGCAGTTTAGTAGATCGCTATGGATGTATTGCTGGCTTTCGGGATCAAACATTTCGCGGTAATCAACCTCTGAGTCGTTATGAATTTGCTGCGGGTTTAAATGCTTGTCTCAATCAAATTGAACGTCTCATTGCCTCTTCTCAAACAGTTAGTGCGGAAGATTTAGCCAAATTACAACGTCTCAGTCAAGAATTTGAAGCAGAATTAGCATCTTTATCAAAACGTCTTGACGAAGTTGAGACACGTACAACATCTCTAGAAGCTCAACAATTTTCTGCTACAACTAAACTTACTGGAGAATCAGTGTTTAGCATCGGGCATATTTTTACAGGAGACAATGCCAATGGTCAAGAGATTGAGAGTGAGCCAGTATTTGGTAATCGATCGCGTCTAGCTTTTAATACTAGTTTTACAGGGGAAGATTTGCTCTTTACCCAGTTAAGCTCTGGTAATTTTCCTGCCTTTAGTGAGACAACAGGAACTTTTGAAGGGGATTTAGGGTTAATTGCTGATAATGATAACAATCTTGATTTGTTAGTTGCTCTTTATTCCTTTCCCTTAAGCGATCGCACTACGGTTGTTTTAGAAGGATTTGGGGGGATTGCCTATGATTTTACCGATACTATTAGTCCTCTAGATCAATTTAATGATAGTGCTAGTGGTTCAATTTCAGCCTTTGGAGTACGTAATCCGATTTATAATCAGGTTTCTGGTTCAGGAATTGGTATCAGAAGTCAACTCAATGATGCTTTTGAATTAAGTGTAGGGTATCTGGCTCCTAATGCTGCTGATCCTAATCAAACCAATGGTTTATTTAACGGGGCGTACTCTGCTTTAGGGCAACTAGTCTTCAAACCAAGCGATCGCTTTAAATTAGGTTTAACCTACGTCAATGCCTACAACAAAAGTGATACTTTTACTGGCAGTAATCTCTCTAACTTTAATTCCTTTGTGCAAAATACAGTCGGCGAAACAGTACCAATTAGCAGCAATTCCTATGGTGTAGAAGTTGCTTTTACCTTCAGCGATCGCTTTATTATTAGTGGTTGGGGTGGCTATACCACTAATCGTGTTTTGGAATCTGTGACTGGAGATAATGGTGTAAGCATTAGTCGTGGGGATCAAGATATTTGGAACTGGGCTGTTTCGCTTGCTTTTCCCGATCTCTTAAAAGAAGGAAATTTAGGTGGTGTTGTGGTTGGAATGGAGCCTAAAGTAACAGATTCTAATATCGATATTGCGGGAATAGCTGATAATACTGATTCTAGTACTTCTCTCCACGTTGAGGCTTTTTATCAGTATCAACTGACAGATAATATTGCTGTGACTCCTGGTGCTGTCTTAATTACTGCTCCTGATCACGATAGCCAAAATAACGATGTGGTTATTGGTACTTTACGTACTACCTTTACTTTTTAACGGACATTTCGCAGCTATAGCAATCAGAAATCATTTGACATACTCACCCGTCCTAAGCTGACGCTCTTTGGACGGGAATTCTGGGATCGAACGACAACAGCTTCCAATGAAAGTCTTGCATTTTGCCCACCTACTTAGCAATTATTAATTCACACTAGACGTAATCAAAATTTTTGTACAATAAATTGGAAAGAAGAAACTTAGATTAAGTTCTTATTGTTTTCCTATTCTAGATAATTTTGTTAATTAATAATGACTTTTGATTTAAGTAATAAAACCTTTGACTATAATCCAGACACTATCAATAGAGCTAAAAAAGCCTTATCTTGTTCTCCCTTTCGGTTAAAACTATTTCAGGATATGCGTAATCAAAGTGTACCAATTCAGGAAATTGCAGGCAATACAGGTATTAAATTAGGCTATGCTACCCAGGCTTTGAGTGAACCAAAAATCGAAGATAAGTTAGTCTGGCTCATTAATGTAGGCTTATTACGACGAGAAGTAGATGGGCAGGGTTTAACAGATAGTTTTCGTCTAACGCCTTTGGGAAGACAAATAATAGCTCAATGGGAACAAGAAAAAAATGAAATTCCTGCTGCTTCTTTAATAGATCGAGTTTATAATTGGCTCAATCATTATCATTGGTTAAAATGGACGCTTTAATAGTATTGAACTGCTGTTATAGCTGTTATAACAGTGTATATTTCCAGCATAGGAGTAATCAATGAAAGCTATTATGGTGGTCGGGACAACATCTAGTGCAGGAAAATCTTTCCTGACTGCTGCATTATGCCGTATTTTAGCCAGACATGGTTGGCGGGTTACCCCGTTTAAAGGACAGAATATGGCACTTAATGCCTATGTAACCCCAACAGGCGGAGAAATAGGTCATGCTCAAGCAGTTCAGGCGTGGGCAGCAGGAGTAGCTCCCAGGGTAGAAATGAACCCAATCCTACTGAAGCCACAAGGAGATATGACTTCTCAGGTGATTATTAAGGGGAAGGCTGTTGGTGTTGTTAAAGCCAGCGAATATTACGAAAAATATTTTGACCTGGGTTGGGAGGTAATTCAAGAATCTTTATATCGCCTGTCGCTAGAATTTGATCTGGTTGTTTGTGAGGGAGCAGGAAGCCCAGCAGAAATTAATCTCAAACACCGCGATCTAACCAATATGCGAGTAGCTAAACATTTAAATGCTACAACTATCTTGGTTGTAGATATTGAAAGAGGAGGGGCATTTGCTCATGTGGTAGGAACTTTAGAGCTATTAGATCCTCAAGAGCGATCGCTTGTCAAAGGAGTTGTGATTAATAAATTCCGTGGACAAAAAGAACTCTTAGACTCAGGTATTGAATGGCTACAAGAAAAAACTAAAGTTCCTGTGTTGGGGGTAATTCCTTGGAGTCACCATCAGTTTCCTTCCGAAGACTCCCTCGATCTTTTAGCTAGAAATCGCCGTCGTAGTAGCGAAGATCTCAATATTAATGTAATTAGACTTCCCAGAATTGCTAATTTTACTGACTTCGATCCCCTAGAAGCAGAGGCCAGTATAGCAGTTAATTATGTAGATATCCAAGATTCTCTGGGACACCCTGATGCAGTAATTATTCCAGGAAC
The DNA here is from genome assembly GCA_964393695.1 of uncultured Pleurocapsa sp. GTDB lineage: Bacteria > Cyanobacteriota > Cyanobacteriia > Cyanobacteriales > Xenococcaceae > Waterburya. Next base: position 8,403 of record CAYMWC010000140.1, on the reverse strand, counting down.
TAAAACTACTATTTCTGATTTATTGGCAATTGAAAGAAGTGGTATGGCTGAGCAAATTAGAAATTATGCTGCTGCGGGAGGAACTGTTTTAGGAATTTGTGGAGGATTTCAAATCTTAGGACAACGTATAATCGATCCCGAAGGATTGGAAGGAGAAGCAGGAGAATTTACTGCTCTCAACTTGTTACCAATTACAACCATTCTTTCTCCCAACAAAGTTGCTCGTCAAAGACAAGTCACTTCCCAATTTCCTCAAGCAGGTTTACCAGTAGACGGTTATGAAATTCATCAAGGACGAAGCCGTATTAGCCGTCGTCAGAGAGAAGAAGAAAATGACTATCAACCTATTTTTGATGATCCAGGTTTAGGATTAGTAGATAAAAGTCAGTCAATTTGGGGTTGTTATCTTCATGGTCTATTTGATAACGGTGCTTGGCGACGCTCTTGGATCAATCACCTACGCAAACAAAGAGGACTGTCATCTTTAGCAACTGGTATTTCTAATTATCGTGATCAAAGAGAATCTACTTTGAATATCCTGGCAGATATTGTGGAAAAGAATTTAGATTTAAAAGTTATTCTCTCTAATTATTATTAATTGATTAGCAGCTTACCATCCAGCAAAAGTAACACGACGAATTTTTTTTCCTACTAAAGCAATTACAGGCAGTTCATAAAGTTTAGCTCGCTTGGCAACCTCCGCAGGGATCTTACCTCCAAGACAAATCAAACCTTTATGAGCTTCAGTGATCGCTCATCCCCCGATATCGGCATTGGGGAAAGATTTTCGTCTCAACCATTGCTGACGCTTTTGTTCTAACAAAGAAGCTAAAATACCACCAAAACCAAAAATATTAACTACCAACAAGAATAATCCTCCGATTAGGGGAATTAGACCGATTAAAGCCAGAATCAAACTACCGACTAAAAATTTGGGGATAGGTTTGCGAGCAGGCGCAGTCATAGTTTTTTGTCCGATGAGCAAACCCATGCTGGCTGTTCCCAAAATTCCAGCGATGAATGCTGCCAAATTAACTAGAGGCAAAACCAATATGCCCAAAATGCTACCAGAAATCAGGATAGATAGTAAAATCAGAGCGATCACCCCACCCAATCCCCATGCGCCACTGTTGAGTGGAGTTTGATTGATCGTTAAGGCAATAGTTGGCAGTAAATTAGGAGTGAGCAAAAGAAGTAAAACTCCCAAAGCAGCGATCGCCAGCATTGCCAATACATGGAAACCAGCACTAAAGAGATAGATACGAGCTAAAACTCCTTGAATTCCCCATCGTCTAAACAAATAGATAGTGTTTTTAACTTCTTGAGAACCCGTGACAATATCTCCACCGATCTGAGTTCCTGCTGCTCGAATTACTTCTCCTCCTAACGCCACGGCATCGCCATCAACACTAGCACCGTTTTTTAAAACTACATTCCCACCAATAGCAACAGCATCACCAGTAACTCGCGCTTCTGGCAAAACTGTGACCGAACCCCAGATGGCAGTGGCATCTTTAACGACTTGTTTCTGAGCAACGGTTAAATCGCCACCAAATCTAACGAGATCGATATTGTTTTCGTATCTTTGCGCCAAAGCAGTTCCTGAAAGGAAGATAATTATCAGCAAAGAAAGCAAAACTAAAATTAATTGCCTACTTTGTTTCCAAATCATAGTTTTTCACTTTTTGTAAATGGGTAATTTTTTCTTGACAGCTCAATTCCTGCTCTAACTACACTAATGATCGATGGGTTCGAGATTTAATTCCAGTTTCAGTTTAGAACACAACTTTGAGGAATTTGTGAGGCATTTTCTTGATTGAGGATAACTCAAAATCAAAGTAAATTTTGTGCTTCAAACTATTTTGTCTCTGAAAAGCTTCAAAATAGATAATACTTATGGTTTTGTTAGCTTTTATCATGTTGCAACAATTGTTTTCTTATTCAGCAGCTACTTTTCTATCGCTACTACCGATCGCTAATCCTTTAGGTGCGATACCTATTTTTTATAGTTTGACCGTAGGAGATACACCACGATATCGTCAACTTCAGGCTCGTAAGACAGCTATTAATGTTATCTGGGTTCTAATTGTATTTCTGATAGCTGGCAGAGTGATTTTAGAGTTTTTGGGTATTTCTCTGGGAGTCTTACGAATTGCAGGCGGATTATTAATCGCTCACACTGCTTGGGAAATGGTCACTGTTCGTCAAAGATTAACAAAACTAGAAAATAGCGAAGCTAGTGACAAAGAGGATATTTCGTTTACACCTATGGCTGTGCCGATGGTCAGTGGTCCTGGAGCGATCGGCGTTGTCATTGGTTTAGCAGCTAGGACTAGCCAATGGGAAAATTATTTGGGTTGTATGCTTGGAATTATAGGACTAGGAATAATTCTTTATCTATGTCTTGTCTTAGGTGATCGCGTGCTAGAAGCATTAGGTAAAATTGAAATTGGGGCTTTAAATCGCGTCCTGGGTTTTTTTATACTTGCTATTGCCGTACAATTTATAGCTGATGGAAGCTTCGATACGATTAAAGAACATGTCCCCGAATTATTACAACAATTTGATAACAGAGTAATTAATAGTTGTTTTTAACATTTCTTCTTTGTAGTTATTCAAGTCGATAGTTTGAATAAGATTTTTAAAATTTTGACCTAGAAATCTTATGGGAGGAGATAATAATCTCACTTGTAGGGTAAAAGCGATATTAATAATCATGTTGCAACAAATTTTAGTAGCTGTTGATAATTCCGCAATGGGTCGGCAGGTTTTTGAAGAAGCCCTGGCTCTTGCTCGTGCAATTGGGTCAAATATGATGATTTTACACGTGCTAGACCCCGACGAACTTGGAAGTCCACAAATACCAGAAATGTATTATACATACTCTATGCCAATTGACGAACAAACCATGAAACTATATCAACAACAATGGCAGGTATTTGAAGAGCAAGGTCTAAAAATGCTGCAATCACTTGCAGATATAGCTACTGCGGCTGGAGTAGCAACTGAATTTACGCAAAAAACTGGTAATCCAGGGCGAGGAATTTGCGAACTTGCTGATAGTTGGAAAGCTGATCTAATTGTTATGGGTCGTCGGGGTTTGTCTGGAGTAAAAGAGGCTTTTTTTGGCAGCGTCAGCAGTTACGTTATACATCGTGCCTCTTGCTCGGTACATATTGTGCATAAACAAGTATAACTACAGATCCTCGCTCAGTACCGAGGCGTTCGGCGAGGAGAGTCAGTGGGCAAGTCCACCCTGATACCATTAAGATGACGCTCTCGATCGCTACCAAGCCGACTGCAATCCAAGTCCAGGAAGTGATGTGACCAGAAATACCGCTCAATAGTGAATAGAGTACGCACAAGCTGAGAATCCAGAAGATGAGCGTATGGACAAACTTGATTTGGGCGATCGTAATTTTCATAACATCCCTTTATTCAAGAAATAAACTAGACTCAACATTAAAAAACTTTCCTAAATCTTTAGCTTGCTTTATATCGATCTCTTTTTCCCCATTTATTAGAGAAGAAACCATTTCGGATGTTCCAAGAATTTTCACTAAATCTTCTTTACTAATACCTTGTTGTTCCATCAAAAAAAGCAACATTGAACGAGGATTAGAAGTTTGACCAGGAGAATAATATTCTTGCTCAAATTTTTCAATTAAAATGATTAATAATTCATAGAGTTCATCTTCTTCTATCGTTCTATTTTTCTTATGCATTAGCTCTTCAACAACAGCCAATGCTTTTTCATTTTCTTCTTCAGTCCTAATTAATTTAGACTGATAATATGCATTCATTTATCAAAAACTCAAATCGATTTTTAACACATTAGCCAAATTTAATCATATCTCGTCCTTCCATCTTCGGTTGATCGCCAATGAGTAAAGGTTTGATCACTGCTTTGATGCGATCGCTACCAGACAGATAACCACTATGTTGTGACAACACGAGAAGGTTCAATTGTTGCTTTAATGCGATCGCTACTAGGTGGACAACCAGGCATAAAAATATCTACAAGTACAACTAACTTCATTAGTGAAACATTTGGATGTTAATACACTGCTAAATATGGGTACTTTGTATTCAGAATGATACTGATTCTTAGATACGATACAACCTATGAATAATGCAGCAAAGGGGGATAGATTTAAAAATGTCTATTGATAGAGAGCATCCTGCCTTCGCTCAGCCAAGCGATCCTAATGTTCGTGTATGGCGTTATATGAATTTTGCTAAGTATGTTTCTTTGCTTCAGAAAAGTTCCTTATATTTCCCACAGTTAAAGATATTAGCAAAAACCGATCCTTATGAAGGAACTACTACAAAAAAAGAATTTGATAAAATCGAGAATGGTGATACAACTGCTATTCATTCTCAAAAATATCGTCGTATCGGGTTGTCAACTACTTATGTTAACTGTTGGCACATGAGTGAGGCTGAATCTCAAGCGATGTGGAAACTTTACTCAAGCTCTTATGATGAAGCAGTTTGTATACAAACTACCTACCAAAAACTTGTCGATGCTTTACCTGACATACCAGAAGTAGCTAGCAATCATTACTTCATTGGAGTTGTGCAGTATATCAATCATCATGTGGATGAAATGCCTCCAAATAATGGTTTTTATCCAGTAATGCATAAATTAAAGTCTTTTGAACATGAGCGAGAAGTTAGAATTGTTTACTGGAAAAGAGATCCTGGCACCGAAAAACCAGATCTCCTCGACGCTTATCCACCTGGCATACAAGTTCCAATTAATATTAACTCTGCTATTGAAAGTATTATTGTTTCTCCCATAGCAGCAACTTGGTTTTTTGATCTTGTAAAAAACGTCACAGAAAAATATGGTGTCGAACTAACTGTCTCTCAGTCATCATTGGCACTTCTTCCATATGCATAAATTGCGCCTGATTTTTAGCCATTAACCAAACTTAATCATTTCCCGTCCTTCCATCTTCGGTTGATCGCCCCTCAATAAAGGTTCGATTGTTGCTTTGATGCGATCGCTACTAGGTGGACATCCAGGCATAAAAATATCTACAGGTACGACTTCATGAACGGGTAAGACGCGATCAAGTAACTCTGGAACGATTCCTGGTTCGTTTGGTAACTGGGGTGTAACATCTCCTAATTCGAGGTAAGCACGCTTTAATACTGGTTCGCTACCGCCCAGCATATTCCGCATTCCTGGTACGTTAGCAGTGACGGCACAATCACCAAAGGAAACCAAAATCTTTGTGCGTTTTCTAACTTGATGAATCAGTTCTAAATTATCTTGATTGGCAACGCCACCTTCTACCAAACAAACATCAACATTTTCTGGATATTCTTTGAGATCCGAGGCAACGGGACTGTAAACAATATCGACATATTTAGCGAGTTCGATCAGCCACTCGTCCATATCTAAAAAAGACATATGACAACCAGAACAACCCGCCAGCCAAACTGTAGCAAATTTGATTTTGTTCATAGTTCATAGTTGATTGCGATTTTTATACACCGTTTATCGATCAGGCATCTGTTTCAAGCAAATCATGCCCATAGGAATTATCAATTGCACATAACCAATTTCCATTTATATCCCGCTTGAATACGTAGGTCGCCTTTCTTTCTGCGGTAGGGTAGTTCCTTGCTGAAACGATGGTTTTAGCTACAACCAAAGCAGTATCCTCTGTTTCCAAAATTTTTATCTCCGCCTGTTTGACATCTAAAGTATGCTCAAAGTAATCGGCAATTTTCTTCAATGCTTCCTCGATCTGTGCTTTCCCAATCGCATTCACACCTGGTTTGATTACCAATACAGCATCTTCTGCGTAAATATCAATTAGGGTATCAAAATCTTCTTGATTTATTGCCTTGTCTGCTTTCTGGATGAGAATCTCTATTGGATGTTGGCTCATTTGTCTATCTTCACCGTATGACTCCAAATAAATAATTTTAGCTAACTACAATCTCCACACTACTGTTCTCAAAAGTACTGCCTCACTGAAAATTTAACACTAACTAGACTCCGAACGCCGACAGACCAAGTTTAGCTTTGTCCCTAATAGGAATTAAGGGGCATAACTATTTACTTATTAACGTGTCCACTCATGCTTCTCCCTGGCATTCACTAAAAATTCCAGCTTGGCGCGATCGCCTGTTTTTTCTTCTGTAGTCGTTCCTTTGCGGAAAATCGAACCCGTCGGACAAGCATCGACGCATTTACCGCAGGACGTACAAGCATCCACTTCTCCCCAAGGTTGATGTAAACCAGAGACGATGTAGCAATTTTCCCCTCGATTTGCCACATCCCAAACGTGTGCGCCTTCAATTTCGTCACAGACACGCACGCAGCGAGTACAGAGAATACAACGATTGTGATCGATCCCGAATTGAGGATGAGAAACATCTACTTGGCGATTGGGGAAACGATAGGGGAAACGAGAATGATCCATCCCTACTTCCACAGCCAGATCTTGTAGTTCGCAATTTCCATTAGCTACGCAAACGGCACAGACGTGATTACCTTCAGCAAAAAGTAATTCTATATCCATACGGCGATATTGTTGTAATTTGGGAGTATCGGTATGGACGACCATTCCTTCTGCTACTTGAGTAACGCAAGCAGGCTGAAGTTTATTGCTTCCTTCAATTTCGACCAAACACACACGACAAGCTGCTGCTGGTGAAACTCCTTCTAGATAGCACAAGGTAGGAATGTGAATCCCAGATTCCTTTGCTGCTTCGAGGATAGTTTTACCTTCTTCGGCGGCAACGGGGATATTGTTTATAGTTAAGGTTTTGACAGACATAATTCTTATCTTAGTTATCAAAAGTATTGAGATGTCTAGTCAGGTAACAAAAAGATAATATCAGAATAATCGACACCCTTAAATCGGGTTACTCAAGAATAAGAGATCGCTCGTTCAAATTTAGTCTTCGTAAATTCTGGCTTCAGGTGCGCTAGGATTCTCTTCGCAGTACAACTCGAAGTTGCTTTTCGGCTTTTCAACAAAATCACTCTTATTGAGAATATCACTGACTGAAATAATTCCTAGTAATTTATCTTTAACTACAGGAGCGCGACGAAGGCGACTGTTAGCAAACAAACGAGCCACGTATTCTACGCCCAATTCTGGAGCTACTGTAATACAGGGTTTGGTCATAATTTCGTAAACCCGCATTTTCTTAGGATCGTGTCCATAGGCTGCTACTTTATAAACGATATCTGTTTCTGTAACCATCCCATAAGGATCGTTTTCGCTACGACGTTCTACAACTATAGCGCGTAAACCCTTTTCCTTCATCAGCTTTACCGCTTCAGCTACCGTTGCCGAACCGCTAATGGTAACAACATTTCTAGTCATAATTTCTTCTGCTTTCATCATAGTTATTGCTCCTTTTTTCGGTATAAAAACGCTTAATCTTCATAAATACGGCATTCATCGGCATCTGGGTTAGCCTCGCAGTAAATTTCCAGGGAAGTTTTAGTTTTTTTTTCTGCCTTGCGATCTGCGATTTCTGCTTGCAATTCCTCGACAATATCCCAAGCAGCAGCACATTCACCAGAAGTTGCTCCTTTCTCGGCACAGATGGCACGAGCTTCATCGCGGGCGACTTCAATGCGATCTTCAATAAATATTTGTTTCGGTTTCTCGACAAAATCGCTTTTATGCAGAATGTCGCTGACTGAAATAATTCCTAGTAATTTATCTTTAACTACAGGAGCGCGGCGAAGGCGACTGTTAGCAAACAAACGAGCCACGTATTCTACGCCTAATTCTGGAGCTACTGTAATACAGGGTTTGGTCATAATTTCGTAAACCCGCATTTTCTTAGGATCGTGTCCATAGGCTGCTACTTTATAAACGATATCTGTTTCTGTAACCATCCCATAAGGATCGTTTTCGCTACGACGTTCTACAACTATAGCGCGTAAACCCTTTTCCTTCATCAGCTTTACCGCTTCAGCTACCGTTGCCGAACCGCTAATGGTAACAACATTTCTAGTCATAATTTCTTCTGCTTTCATCATTACTTGGCTCTCCTTTGAGTATTAAGACCATTACATTATCTATTACCAAAATTGTTTTCATGATTGATTGGCGATCACATCAATCTCATAACTTCTCTAAAAGCGAACTTGCTAAAGATCTTTGAGCGAAATAAGATGTCACTCCATGACTAGGGGTGCTTGGCGCATGAGCTTCAATAATGCGGGCATTGCGAGAACACATCACCATTAAATAATCACAAACAGGACACTCCGTCTGAACTACGTGATGGTTGGGACAGGAATTATAGATTGCTTCGTTGCTAGTAAAATAACGACGCTCGGCTTGGCTGCCACAATTGGGACATTTACAGCGGTTTGCATCTAAATGTGGGACAATGAAGCGTTGTGAAAATAGATCG